>NZ_LVDJ01000001.1:0-61100 GCF_007636505.1 Shewanella sp. KCT | reverse complement strand
AACCACTGTCAGAAAAGTGGTGGGTCGTGAAGGATTCGAACCTTCGACCAATTGGTTAAAAGCCAACTGCTCTACCGACTGAGCTAACGACCCATTTTCAACTAAATCTCTTTGATTTAGCGCCCAAACGACTACGTCGCTTCGAGGGCGCCTATAATACCTTTTTCATCTTCTCATGCAAGTGCAAATTCCCCATTTTTTTTTGTTTGCATGAAAAACAGACTAAGAGTATGTTTTTTGGTTAAATAGAGATTAAAGCCCCACCATCTGCTGTTTAGCGATACGCGCCGCAGCGCTATTGGCATATTCGCTAACGACTTGCTGATAGTAACGTTTCGCGGCGGCGTTATCGTTACGCTTCTGTGCAATCATGCCAAGTTTGACCAAACTATCACCACGCTTATTCGACTCTTTAAACTGGTTCACCACGGTATCAAAGGCCTTACCCGCCTCGGCAAGCTCCCCCTTGTTATAGAGTAGCTGACCTAACCAATAGTTAGCATTCGCCGCATAGGTCGAATTGGGATATTGCGCGATAAACTCACGAAATGCCGGGATCGCCTCGTCGTACTGACGCTCTTTCAGCACCAGATTAACGGCGCGTTCATAGCTGGCGGTTTCTCCCAGAGAGGAGGTCTCTGAACTGGTCGCCGCAGGGGTTACGGCCACAGGCGTAGACTTAGCCTTACTCAGGTTAGCGATATCGTCATAGAGCTGGCGCTGGCGCTGCAGCATTTGATTGATCTGATAGCTTTGTTGCTCGGTCAGCCCGCGCAGGTCAAGCACCTCCTGTTGGAGGGTGTCAAGGCGCTGCTGCATCTCAAACTCGGCCGCTTGCTTGGCCTTTATGATACGCTCTAGGCGCGCAACTCTATCTTCGGAGGAACCACCGGCAATATCCTCAACGGGCGCAGGTGCCGCTACCGCGACACCCACACTCATCAGAATTGCCGCGGTAACAACGGCAGTCTTCATAGTTAACCCTATCTAACGCTTAGTAAACCAATACCGCACGACGGTTTTTAGCAAAGCCATCATCGGTGCGAGAGAAATCTTGTGGCTTCTCTTCACCATAGCTCACTATGCTCATCTGGCTCGGTAGCACACCCATGCTTTGCAGGTACTTGGCAACGGCCTTGGCACGGCGCTCACCCAGAGCAATGTTGTACTCAGGTGTACCACGCTCATCGGCATGACCTTCGATCATCACGCGAACATTGGGATGCTCAAGCAGGTACTCACCATGAGCATTAAGCACTTCTGAGAAGTCAGACGATACCGAGCTGCGGTCGAAATCGAAGTAGATGATATGTTCCTTACGCAGTTCCTGGTACTTAATGCGTTGCTGCTCTTCTGGTGTCAGGATAGGTGCTACGCCACCCGTCTCAACGCCACCGCCGGCATTCATCTCGCTGCTTTCGCTGCCGCTCATTGAGCTTGTCGCATCGGTTTGTGACTCAGAGGTTGAGCTACACGCGCTGATTGCCATAATCGGCAGGGCAACAACCATAGCTTTAAACAGCTTATTCAGATCCATTTTGTAATCCTTAATCTTGTTCTCAGTAATAAATTTATAAGAAAGGTGACCAAGCAGGAGACTTCACCTCCCCTTGACCCACAGGCAATCTTGCCTTAAATCGTCCATCCATAGAGACAGCAGCCAACACCTGTTGACCCTGATAGGTGGTGCCATAGATAACCATAGTACCGTTAGGCGCTATGCTTGGTGACTCATCCAAACGTGTGGTCGTCAGCACCTGCATAAAACGCGTCTCAAGATCCATACGGGCAATATTGAACTTGCCGTTGGTGCGATTCACAAACACCATGCTGCGGCCATCTGGCGAAATAGAGCCGCCAAGATTCCATTCCCCCTCGAAGGTCAAGCGTGTGACCTTACCCGATGCCAAAGCCACCTGATATATCTGCGGACGACCACCACGCTCGGAGGTGAAGATCAGCGACTTACCATCAGGTGTCCAAGAGGCCTCGGTGTCGATGGCATAATGGTTGGTGACACGTTTTATCGCCTTGGTGGCGATATCCACCACATAGATCTCTGGCTGGCCATCTTTCGACAGGGTTAGCGCTAACTTCTTGCCATCGGGCGAGAAGGTAGGCGCACCATTGATTCCAGGAAAGCTGGTAACCTTGGTTCTTTGCTGAGTATAGATATCCTGAACAAAAACCTCGGCCTTCTTGTTCTCAAAACTCACATAGGCCAAGCGGCGACCATCTGGTGACCAGGCCGGCGACATCAGCGGCTCGGGTGAGCGCAGCAGCATCTGCTCGTTATAGCCATCATAATCGGCAATCATCAACTTATAGGGTGACTTCGCCTTATGATCCACCACCACGTAGGCGATACGCGTCAGGAAGGCACCGCGAATACCGGTAAGCTTCTCATAGACGATATCGCTGATTCTGTGGCCATACTGCCTGAACTGGGCGCTGCTGATCACAGTCTCGCGACTATCGAGCAGGTAATCACTGGCCGACTGAGGGCCGCCAGACTGCATCTGCGCCTTAACCAGATCGATAAGCTCGAAATTAACTAGGTACTGGTCTGGGCCATAGGGCTTTACCGTGCCCATGACCACAGCTTCGGCGGCCACATTCGACCAGGCTTTTAAATCCATCTGCGCCAGTGAACCTAAATTGCGCTGCGGTAGACCCAATTCGTCCATCGGCTTAAAGGTGCCACTGCGGGTCAGATCCGACATCACCACATCAGAGATCTGTTGCGGCATAGGCGTGCTCCCCTGCCACACAAAAGGCACCACGGCGATAGGACGCGCCGCATCGACCCCTTCGGTGATCACTATATCCAACGCCGCCTTGGCCGGAATGGTTAAAAATGCCAGCCCCAAGATGAGCCATCTTCCCAAGTTTTTCATGGAACTCCTTTAATTAAACTCCGGTTGTACGGTGAGATTAATCTCTTTTAGCTTGTTATAGACATCGGCCTCGGGCGAAACAGGCAGACGCCCGGCCTTGTTGATCGCCGCCTTAGTGGCACGGCACACCACAGGATCACCAGACACTATCTCGTTGCCGGTCACAAAGCCATCTTTAGCCAGACGAATAAACACGCGGCAACTCTTGCCTCGCATCGACTCATCCACCACCAGGTGGCGCTGAATCGTGGCGCGGATCATCGAGGTATACCGCTGCACCTCACTCATCACCTGCTTATTGCGAGTCTGCGACAGCGCGGCCTGCTCGGCGGCCAAGGCCTCTTGCATCATACGTTCCTGCTCGCGGCGCGCGGCCTCTTCGGCCTTACGTTTCGCCTCGGCTTCTGCCTTACGCTTGCGCTCTTCGGCGGCCTTCTTGGCAGCAGCTTCTTCAGCCTTACGCTTGGCTTCGGCTTTAGCTGCGGCCTCTTCGGCGGCCTTGCGCTCGGCCTCTTTCTGTTTACGCTGAGCCTCGGCCTTGGCGGCCTTCTCCTTCTCCTGCTGCTCTTTGAGCTTGGCAGCCTTTGCAGCCTTGGCCGCATTTTGCGTCTCTAGCTCTTTCTGCTTGCGCTCCTGCTCAAGCTTCTTGATACGCTCCTGCTCACGCTCGCGGGCCTGGCGAGCCTCTTTAGCCTTACGGTCCAGCTCCTCCTGACGCGCCTTCTCCTTGCGCTCGGCGGCTAGCTTCTCAGCTTTTAGCTTCTCAACCTGTTCGTTGACCCGTTTCTGATCCACCACCACAGCCTGCACCGCCGGCGCACTGGCCTGAGGCACCACCTTGGGCTTCTCACTAAAATCGACACCCATGGCCAAAACAACTATCACGCCAACATGAATGCTGGCTGAAATAATGAGTGGAACGGTAAATTCTGATTTCCCTGCCACCTGCTACTCCTCAGGCGAATCTGTCATCAGGCCTACCGAAGGTACGCCTGCTTTTTGTAACGTCACCATCAACTGTATCACCCGCTCATAGGGAATGCTTCTGTCGGCCTTAACCACCACAGGCCGCTCAGGCTCCAGCTGCACTATGGCACTGACTCTGACGGCGATCTCCTCGAGGTCCAACACCTCTTTACTGCTGGCACTGCCAATATCCAGGTAATAATCGCCGTCGGCATCGATAGAGGCCACCACGGGCGGCTTACTGTCGGCGGGCAGGCTCTCGGCCTCCCCCTGTGGCAAGTCCACCTTCACGCCCTGGGTCACGATAGGCGCAGTCACCATGAAGATGATGAGCAGTACCAACATCACGTCGATATAAGGGACAACGTTGATCTCGGCAACCGGACGACGCCTCTTGCGTTGATAACCCTGCTGCATTAGCCGACTTCCTTCTCGCTGTAGGCCTGACGGTGCAGGATGCTGGAGAACTCTTCCATGAAGTTGGCGTATGACATCTCTATCTTCTCCACCTGAGTCGAGAAGCGGTTGTAGGCGATAACGGCCGGAATCGCCGCAAACAGACCCATGGCCGTAGCGATAAGTGCCTCGGCGATACCCGGGGCGACCATGGCAAGTGTCGCGTTTTCAACGGCGCCCAACGCGATGAAGGAGTTCATGATCCCCCACACGGTACCAAACAGACCGATATAAGGGCTGGTCGAGCCAATCGTTGCCAGCAGTGGCAGATGGGTTTCCAGCTTCTCAAGCTCACGGGAGAGCGAGACGCGCATGGCACGATAACAACCATCCATCACGGCGGCAGGCACCTTGCCGTTAAGGTTGCTCAGGCGGGCATACTCTTTAAAGCCGGCGTAAAACATCGCCTCTAAGCCGGTATTACTCTCCTGTCTGGCAGAGAGTTCCTTATAGAGTTTATTGAGATCGACACCGGACCAAAACTTGTCTTCAAACTTGAGCGAACGCTGACGAGCCGAGGTCAGCAGGCGTCTACGTTGAATAATCACCGCCCAGGACACCACGGACAATGTCAGCAGCGTCAACATGACGAATTTAACTAATAGACTGGCCTGTAAAAACAGCCCGATAAAAGAGATATCAGCTTCCACCCTTTAACTCCTGAACAATATGATGGGGAATGGCTTTTGGCCGCATGCGCGATAACGCCACGCAGGCCACCTGAATGTGTGCTTCACAATAGAGGGTTCCGTCTTGATCCAATAGACGCTGGCGAAACACCATAGAGGCCTTCTTCATCTCTATGACCTCAGACTCGACCAAAAGGTCCTGCTCGAAGCGTGCAGCCACCTTAAAATCGATATCGGCGTGTTTGACCACGAAGGCAATATCGTCAGCCAGCAGCTGCGTCTGTTTAACCCCTATCTGTTTTAACCACTCGGTGCGGGCGCGCTCAAAGAAATTGAGGTAGTTAGAGTGATACACCACTCCACCGGCATCGGTATCTTCGTAGTAAACGGATATAGGCCAACGAAACATAGCTAGAAACGGCTCAACATTCAGATTAAATAGAGGCCTACTATACCGAGTGCCCAGGCAATTGTGAATGCTTGACGCCCCAGTTGCCGGGACTAACTGCATAAAATTTTGTTAATAAAAAAGGGAAGTTATTCACTTCCCTTTTTAGGTTTGTTTACTTAGCCGCCTATCTTGCTCGGCACTGCAAGGCCAAAGCTATGCATTAAGAAACTGTAGATGTCGGCAAATTCATCTATCTTCATCGCCGTCGGCTTACCGGCGCCATGACCAGCCTTAGACTCGATTCGCATGATGATAGGTGCATCACCTGTCTGTCTGTCCTGCAGCAAGGCGCCAAACTTGAAGCTGTGCAGCGGCACCACGCGATCATCATGATCCGCCGTCATCACCATAGTCGCCGGGTAATCTCGCTCACTAATGTTGTGATAAGGCGAATAGGCCAATAGCGCTGGGAACTGCTCGGCATTGTCGGCGCTGCCATATTCGCTGGTCCAGGCCCAGCCTATGGTGAACTTATGAAAACGCAGCATATCCAGCACGCCTACCGCAGGCAGTATGGCGGCGAACAGATCCGGACGCTGAGTCACGGCCGCGCCCATCAGCAGACCGCCGTTACTACGGCCATAGGCACCTAGCTTGCTCTGATTAGTGTACTTGTTATCAATCAAATACTCGGCCGCGGCAAAATAGTCATCGAACACGTTCTGCTTCTTGTCGAACATGCCTGCCTGGTGCCAGCTCTCACCATATTCTGCACCGCCGCGCAGGTTTGGCACTGCGTATACGCCGCCCATATCCATCCAGGCGATGTTAGCCGGGCTGAATCTTGGCGTCAGCGAGATAGAGAATCCGCCGTAGGCATACAAGAGGGTTGGATTTTCACCGTTAAGGGTCAATCCCTTCTTGTAGGAGATCATCATAGGCACGCGCGTGCCATCCTTACTTGTGTAGAACACCTGCTCAGAAACATAGTTGTCTGGGCTAAAGGCAACCTTAGGCTTAGCGTACAGGCTCGACTCACCCGTCTTAAAGTCAAACTTGTAGGTGGTCTGTGGCTGCACATAGCTGTTGAAGGTGTAATAGAAGTAATCCTTGCTACGCTTACCATATGGTCCGGCAATCTTACCCTTACCCGGTAGCTCTACATCCTGACGCTTCACGCCGTTCATGCTAAAGATAGTGAGCTTGCCCAGCACGTCGTGCAGGTAGCTGACCACCAGGTGATCGTTGATGATGGCTACGCTGGCAATAGGATCGCTCGACTCAGGGACAACCGTCTTCCAGTTTGCCTTAGCTGGACGATTCACATCCACCGCCACTATCTTACCGTTTGGCGCATCGAGATCTGTCTTGAAGTAGAAGACAGACTTGTCGTTACCCAGGAAGCTATACTCGGCCTCCAGCTCGCTGATTAGCTCAACCACGGGCGCGTTGGCGTCGGTCAATGACTTATAGAAGAAACGGTTACGGCTGTCTGTGCCCTGCGAGATGGAGATCAACAGGTAATCCCCCGCTTCCGACACCTCGGCGCCGAAGCCCCAATCTTTATTCTGTGGACGCTCGTAGATCAGCTTGTCTTGAGACTGATCGGTGCCCAGCTGGTGATAGTAGACCTTCTGGTTAAAGTTAACGTCGGCCAGCAGGTTACCGCCTTCGGGCGCGTCGTAACGAGAATAGTAGACACCTTTGTTGTCTTTGCTCCACTCGGCGCTGGAGAACTTAATCCAGTTGAGCTCGTCGCCTAGCTTAGCCCCGGTCGCCACATCCACAAACTGCCACTGCTGCCAGTCTGAGCCCGACTTAGAGACGCCATAGGCGATGATCTTACCGTCGCCGCTGACAGAGACGCCGCTCAGAGCAACTGTGCCGTCGGTTGAGAAGCTGTTAGGGTCGAGAGCGACCTTCTCTTCACCGGCCTTATTCTTCACATAGAGGACAGATTGCGCCTGCAGACCGTCGTTGCGGTAATAGAAGGTGTTGTCACCACGCTCGGTTGGGGCAGTGACTTTCTCGAAGTTCCACAGCTCGGTGATGCGATCGACAATTGCCTGCTTGTTTTCCAGCTGCGCCAGAAAATCGTGCCCCGCTTCTTGTTGCTGCTTCACCCAGGTATGGGTCGCGTCACTCTCTTCCTCAAGATAACGGTAAGGGTCGGCAACCTGTACGCCGTGAATTGTTTCGACCACGCCCTGGGGTTGAACAGTTGCCTGCGCCGCTGTCGTTTCACTGGCATGGTATTGGCAACCCATGAGTGTTAAACCTAATCCGGCAAGCAAAAGGGTTTGCTTGGATAAAATCGTCTTAAGAACCATCTGTAGCCGTCCTGGATATCTCGTTATTATTAATGGTAAACCTGTGAGCTAGCGCCCAATAACCTCGTACTATACAAGTAAAAAAAAACCGTGCAATGGCTACAAATAAACGAATCCGGCATTTGCGAAATTGACTTGTTAATAAAAAAACAACATGGATGAATTATATAAATCGTGAAATTATGCAGCAATTTTGCGTAATCAAGCGCAAATACCCAAAATGTGTGAATTCGGCCCTTTAAACACCCTCTTATGACATTAGAAATACTAATCTAAGGTGGAAATTTTTCTAGTTTGTAGGACAAATGGTCTGACCCTATAATTCACCTCGTTTTCCGGAAGTGTCTACCCCTCTGGTAGATGGGAAACAAGAACTCCGAGTTCCCGTGCCAGTCACGTGAATTCATCCCTGGTTCTTATGCTTGACTTCCTTCCTTCAATTTGTTGATTGCAATGATTTATTTGCGGCCTACTTAAGATTAAGTGGGCTTTTTTTTGCCTGTTTTTTACCAGGCTTTTGCCACCGCTCTCTTTCTATCCCGGTCCGATAACAAAAAACCGGCCTTGTTGGCCGGTTTCCATAAATATTATTAACACACTAAATCTTCTCTAATCCAGCGGCTTGCTGAGGCGGATCACTACGCGTCTGTTACGAGCCCGCTCATCTATGGTGTCATTGGACGCCACATGGCGACGCTCGCCGTGACCTAAGGTATGGATACGATCATTGGGGATACCCGCCGACAGGAAGAGCTGTTTGACCGAATTGGCGCGCTTCTCAGACACCTTCTTGTTCACCGAGCGGCCACCGAAGCTGTCGGTATAGGCATCGATCAACACCAGCTCGACTTCGGGATCATAAGAGAGATACTCCTGCACCTTGGCGATCTGCGCCTTGGAGTAACGGGTCAGCTCAGAGCCACCAAACTCATAGGTCAGCACGGTAAAGGCGATATCATCGAAACTATAGGGCAAGAGATTAGCCAGACAGGATTTAAACTCGGCGTAGCGACGACCGAAGTTCGCCGCCGACAGCCCCACGGCAACCTTGCTGGAGCGGTTATACCAATCGGCATAATAGAAAGTCGGTTGCATGCCGCGCTCTAGCTCATTGAGCATGGACCAGGCCGCCTTCTTAGGCACCTCGCCACTGAAATATTTCTGATAGGTGAGATCGGTTATGGGACGGGATACCACACCAGGTCGCCAGGCGGGCGCCATGCTCATCAACTTGGCGCTGGTCACCTCGTCAGGCTTGACCCACATATCCAGGCTAAAGTTTAAATCATGATCTTTACCGGCGCGGCTGGTAAACACCGCCTTGCCATAAGATGGGATCTCATGCTCCAGGCGACAAACAATGGGGGTATTGTCACTCAGACGCCATGAGGACTGTTCCAAGGAGGCAACATAGTGACGCAACTCGGCCTGCGCCGTCGTCGCCAGACTCAAGCCAATCCCGAATGTCATCGCACATAGCACCCTAACCCACATAGACAGTCACTCTTGTTAATTACGTTACTTATCCCTATCGGCCTAATTTAGCATTCCTTTAGCCCATATATTGAGCAATCAAACATGACAAGCTCCCATCGGATACTTCATAATAGCCCCCCACTCTTCACTTTGGATATTTTAATGAGCGATATTTGCGACGCACACAAACTTAAGCATAGATTTCGTGGCTACTTTCCCGTCGTCATAGATGTTGAAACCGCGGGTTTTAATGCTCAAACCGATGCGTTGCTGGAGATCGCCGTCACCCTGCTGAAGATGGATGATAATGGCGACTTGATGCTGGACAAGACACTACATTATCATATCGAGCCCTTCGAAGGCGCCAACCTAGAGCCAGAAGCCCTGGCCTTCAATGGCATAGACCCAAGCAATCCACTGCGCGGCGCCGTCAGCGAGAAGGAAGCCTTCTTAGAGATCTTTAAAGAGGTCAAGAAGCACCAGAAGGCATCAAATTGTCACCGCAGCATCATAGTGGCCCACAACGCCGCCTTCGACCACGGATTCGTCACCCAGGCGATTGAGCGCAACGCCCTCAAGCGGACGCCATTTCACCCCTTTGCCACCTTCGACACCGCCGCCCTCTCAGGCCTGGCGCTGGGTCATACGGTTTTGGCCAAGGCATGTGAGATTGCCGGTATCCCCTTCGATAACAAAGAGGCTCACTCCGCCCTGTATGATACCGAGCGCACCGCCGAACTGTTTTGTCATATCGTCAATAAGTGGAAGGCATTAGGTGGCTGGCCAGTGGCCACGCCTAGTGAAGAAACACCAAGTGATTCAGCCAGCGAGCCGGCTAGCGGGCAAGACACAAATACGAGTGCTAATGGCTAACAAATAGCGAGTATCAATCGTAACTCTTATTAAGAGCTTGATAGTGAGAGCTTGATAGCTCGTAGCGGATGCGGCGAGCTATCAATCATTCAACCGATATTTACAGCCCTGTACGACTGTCCAGATTCAGGGCTTTAATTAAGTCAAACACCTCATAGATCTCCTTAAACACCTGCTCTATGTCATCGACAAAATCCAGCGGCTTTAACAGATCCAGTTTAGGTTCAAAATAATTATGCTTGCAGGCGATCTTAATCAGCAATCGTCCATCTTTAAAACTCGCCTCTAGTTCGCCACGGTAGAAACGAGACAGTGAGAGCAAACGCTCCATGGTCGCCGTATTTAGCAAATATCTCGCCTCGACTTGATCGTCGCTATACACCTGAAACTCTCGCTCAAAGGTTGGGTCTTCCAGCTTTACCCGTGTCAGCTTCTGTTTAAACTGCACTAAGCTGTTGCCAATAACCCCTTTATCCTGACGCACCAGGGTATTACCAGAGAATTTCTTTAATAACGTAAACTCAATCAAAATCCCTTCGAACAAGGTCTTGTATTGGGGTTTATTGTCTTTAGTCCCTTTATACTCGAGTAGCGTCAGCTCTCTCATCAGGAAAGGCACATTGTGGTATTTGCCCTTAACCGAATCGTCAAAGTGACCCTTGTCATATTTTGGAAAGAGACCATAGTCCTTATAAGCATCCAGTTCGGGTAAGTTCGACGGATTCAACTCAAAGCTCTTGCCAAAATAGCCGAGCAGCAGTGGATAGATCTCATCGACTATCTTAGTGCGCAATTGATTTATCTCGCTACTCGCCCAGATGTTAACGCTTGCCACTGCGACGATAGATAAAAAGGCGCCGGCAAAGCCGATATAAAATACGCCATCTTCAAAATCGAGCACTAGTGCGCCATAAAAACTCAGGGCAAAAAATGCCAAAAAGACAGGTAATCCTATCAGGGTGACGGGAGCGCTTATTTTTCTGCGGGCCAGATACTTAGCGGCCGCCGCCTGACGAGCCGACTCATAACGCCGACACCTAGGGGCTATCTGTTTCGCGTAATATTGACTAAAGGCCTGCTTGTCCTCGGCCGGAATCGCAAACTCCATTGGATTCATACATCTATCCTTGCTAATGTCCTTGAGCGACAATTAGCGGATATCTTGCGGCGCACGTCAAGTGATGATGATTCGATCGATTGAAAAACAATCGTTTAGCTTACTAGGTTTAATTTGCTTCGAGATAGAGAATCTTGACCTCGGCGAAAGATTATTTACTCAACCGGCTGGCCACTGACTGCCCCGAGGTATATTTAGCCAGAAGCGCATCTATGACGCCCTGGGATCTTAGCTGGCTGATCGCATGGTTAATCTGTCCAAGTAAGGCCTGATGCTCCTTGCGCAGGCGGATCACCAACACGCCATCGGAATGCACGGCCGCCAGGGCGATGGGCACCTCCAGCTCCTTGGCCCAATATAGCGCGGTAAGCTCGCCTGCGATGGCCGCCTGAATTCGCCCCTTCTGCAAGGCGATGATCAGCTCACGTTCGGACTTGAAATCGATACGCGTATATTCACTGTCATCATGGTAGAGGTAGCCACGCACCGTGCCTATCTCCTGACCGCGGAGCTTGTTGATATCCATCCACTGCTCCAGGTTACCGGCCAGCACCACCACATGCTCCTTTATGGCAAAAATCGGTTGCGACTGCACGAAGGCATCGCCAAGATCCCCTCCCTCGAACCAGCTGGGGCTGACCACATCGAAATCCAATCCGCCGGTTGCCAATGCTTGATTGGTCCGCTTAGGGGGATAATGTTTTGCATCTAATCTCACTGGCGTTAAGGCGAAGATCTGCGGCACCAACTCGGCCAGGATCCCTGGGTCTTTGGTGGTCTCGGGAATAAAGTAAGGGTACCAACTGCTAGAGCCATTGACGTCATAGGAGAGCACAGTCTCGGCGCGAAGCGGCGCCGCTAACATCAGGCAACAGAGAAAGGCCAGAGAGATTCACATCGTGTTATACCGCACGTCTAATACCCTATGTTTGGTAGCTGACTTCTTGCTCCCTGGATAAGCCGCTTGGGCGATAATGCACAGGGAGTTGCTCTAGGTATATCAGTGGTAAACAAAATGATCAATTCATTAACATTTTTCCTATAAAACTATCCGGATTAATTGGCCTAGATCAAATAGCCAAGAGTAAAAGTGCCAAAACCCGCCGCTCGCCTCACTCCGATGAGAAGGAAAGATGATATAGTCGGCCCAGCTTTTTAACCTAAGTTACGACAATTTCCATGAGCGAATCCCCCATGAGCCAATCCCATTTTGACGGCAAGTATGAAGTCGAGCATAAATACAGGCTTCAAGATCGAGACGCCTTCTTAAGCAGGCTAGAAAGCCTTCCCCACGAGACTATGCTAAAGGACAATGTCGAATTTGATCGCTACTACGACACCCCTTCGGGGCAGTTGGCTCAGCAGAGTAAACACTTGTGTATCAGGCAGATGCGCCCTTCAAACATCAAGCTGTGGATAGTTAAAGGTCCGGGCGATAAGCAGTGTCAGGCGACGCGCATCGACAATATCGACAGCGCCGCCGATATGCTACAAACCTTAGGTTATAAGGTGGTGCTGCAGCTTACCAAGACACGCAGCATCTATTTTATCGACCAGTACCATGTGACGGTCGACAATCTCGAAGGCCTGGGGAATTTTGCCGAGCTGGCGATCATGACAGACGATGAGACCCAGCTGGCATATCACGAACAAGGCCTGCTCAAGCTTGCCCAGCAGCTTGGCCTTACGCAAGAAGACAGGGAAACCCGCTCCTATCGCAAGCTGATGCAGACACGCCAATCTGTACCCTCGCCCGCTTAGAGGCAGACGGCAAGGAAGACGGCAAGAGAGCCCTAACGACATGAGGCTCATGAAATTCAGCCATAAAAAAAGCTGCCCTGGGGCAGCTTTTTGTTAACATTTTCACTAACGCTTTTACTAACGATATGAATCGCTTATAGTGAGTCAGCGTTGTCAGTCAGGTAAGAAGCAACGCCTTCTGGGCTTGCGTCCATACCCTTGTCACCTTTTTCCCAACCTGCTGGGCAAACGTCACCGTGCTCTTCGTGGAACTGAAGTGCGTCGATCATACGTAGCATCTCGTCAACGTTACGGCCTAGTGGCAGATCGTTAACAACTTGGTGACGAACCTGACCTTCTTTGTCGATCAGGAAAGAACCTCGGAAAGCCACACCGGCTTCTGGATGCTCAACATCGTAGGCTTTACAGATATCGTGCTTCACGTCAGCCACTAGCGTGTATTGCACTTGGCCGATACCACCCTTGTCTACTGGGGTGTTACGCCATGCGTTGTGAGTGAACTGAGAATCGATAGAAACACCGATAACTTCTACGCCACGCTTCTTGAACTCTTCCATGCGGTGGTCGAAAGCAATCAACTCAGATGGGCATACGAATGTGAAATCAAGTGGGTAGAAGAATACTACAGCTGGCTTTCCTTTAATCGCTTCGCTTAGGGTAAAGCTATCAACGATTTCGCCATTACCTAGCACTGCTGCAGCTGTAAAATCAGGAGCCGGACGGCCTACTAATACGCTCATTTTTTATCTCCATCTATGGATTGAAAAAGCTTTTAATTCTGAACTCAAAAGCATTATAGGCAGTCACCAGCGGGACACAAGTAATTTGGGATCATTGTCACTTTTTTTAATAAATATTCATCGAGTTGCCCAAGTTATCACCGTCTTCTTTCCGGCCGGTTAGGCTTATTTACACTTACGCAGTAAACTTGAATACAGTTCGGTTACATCTCTTGCTAAATTCTTAGATAAAACGCCATGGCGCTGGACAACACGGGCTATTGCTGGCAAAAATAGCTTCCCATTACAGATTAAAAAATCAGATTGAATCAATATGAATGCAGTTGTTATTGCCGTTTGCTTGATGTTGGGCCTCAGCCTTGCCCGGGTAAACGTCGTTATCGCACTCACTGTGAGTGCATTGGTCGCCGGACTTGTCGGCGGCATGAACCTAGACCAGACGGTTGAGGCCTTCAACACAGGCCTTGGCGGCGGCGCGCAGATCGCGCTGAGCTATGCCCTGTTGGGCGCCTTTGCCGTGGCCCTGTCACACTCGGGACTCACCACGCTCATCTCCCGCAAGGTGATCGCCCAGTTGGGACAGGAACAAAGTCCTGGCAACGTCAATAAGGTGCGCTGGTTTCTCTTGCTGGCTATCCTGGCCATGGCAGTATCATCACAAAACATTCTGCCAATTCATATTGCCTTTATTCCGATCCTAATTCCGCCGCTGTTGCATGTGATGTCTAAACTCAAGCTCGACCGACGTCTGGTGGCCTGTGTGCTCACCTTCGGCCTAGTGACCACCTATATGATCCTGCCCGTGGGCTTTGGTGGTATCTTCCTCAACGACATCTTGCTCTCTAACCTCAACAGCAACAACTTAGATGCGGTGCGCGAGCAGATCCCATCGGCCATGTTAATCCCGGCCCTAGGCATGGTGGTGGGGCTATTTATCGCCGTATTCATCAGCTATCGCAAGCCAAGAGAGTATAAGGAGGAGTTGATCCTGGCCGCCGAGCCGGAGGAGACCCTCAATCGCCGTAATATCATCATCGCCCTAATCGCTATTGCCTCTACCCTGGCGGTACAGCGCTATACCGGCTCGATGATCTTCGGCGCCCTCATCGGCTTTATCATCTTTAGCTTCTCAGGCGCTCTCAAGCATGTGGCCGATCAGGATATCTTTAACCAAGGCGTGCGCATGATGGCCAACATCGGCTTTATCATGATCTCGGCCGCCGGTTTCGCCGCCGTGGTCAAGGCCACAGGCGATGTGGGCACCCTGGTTGATTCTCTCAGTCATCTTATCGGTGACAACCGCGCCTTGGCGGCCTTCCTGATGTTAGTGGTCGGACTGCTCATCACCATGGGAATCGGCTCATCGTTTTCCACTATCCCCATCATAGCCACCGTCTATGTGCCGCTGGCTATCAGCTTCGGTTTCTCGGTACCGGCCACCATCGCGCTTGTCGGCACGGCGGCGGCGCTCGGGGATGCGGGCTCACCGGCATCGGATTCGACCCTGGGCCCAACGGCCGGTCTTAACGCTGACGGTCAGCATGATCACATTCGTGACAGCGTGATCCCAACCTTTATCCACTACAACATCCCCTTGTTGATCTCAGGTTGGATTGCGGCCATGGTGCTCTAGCCAACACTGATAAAGATCCATAAAAAAAGGAGCCTTGAGGCTCCTTTTTTACTGCTCACCATTTTTCAATAGCGTCTTACGATCTTCAGCGTCTTACAATCTTCGCTCGCGTTACTTAGTTCCGAAGATCTTATCGCCGGCATCACCCAGACCAGGCAGGATGTAACCGTTCTCGTTAAGGCACTTGTCGATAGAGGCGGTGTAAAGCTCGATATCAGGATGGGCCTTCTCAAGTGCCGCGATGCCTTCTGGCGCCGCGACTAATACCAAGGCCTTGATTGAGGTGCAGCCACGCTCTTTAAGCAGATCGATAGTTGAGATCATAGAGCCGCCGGTTGCCAACATAGGATCGACCACTAATGCGATACGCTCATGCATATTGCTGGCAAGCTTCTCAAAGTAAGGCACAGGTTCCAGCGTCTCTTCGTCGCGGTAGATACCCACAACAGAGATACGTGCACTCGGAACGTGCTCAAGTACGCCATCCATCATGCCAAGACCGGCACGCAGGATAGGCACTACGGTAACCTTCTTACCCTTGATCTGCTCAACTTCTACTGGACCGTTCCATCCTTCGATAGTGACCTTCTCGGTTTCAAAGTCAGCGGTCGCTTCATAGGTCAACAGGCTACCCACTTCAGCCGCTAACTCACGGAAACGCTTAGTACTAATATCTCCTTCACGCATCAAGCCAATCTTATGACGTACCAGAGGATGCTTAACTTCGACCACTTTCATCGTTTTCTCCTGATCTATTCCAGTTTTTCCAGCAAATTGTACCGATTCTAGTAGATTTGTTCACAATCGAAAACATAAAGTTTTACAAACACGGTAAATCGTGACCTAAGTCCGTTTGAATATTCAAAATCATCCCTTTCGAGTGCCTACACAAGCTGATAGAATAGCGCCGCATAAAAATCCAATAACGATGTACCCGAGAGGATCCTCCGTGAGCACTCCTACCCAGCTAAGCTATAAAGATGCAGGTGTTGATATCGACGCAGGCAATGCCCTTGTAGACAATATCAAATCTGCCGTTAAACGTACCCACCGCCCCGAAGTCATGGGCAACCTAGGTGGTTTTGGCGCACTTTGCGAGCTGCCAACTAAGTACAAACATCCAGTTCTTGTGTCTGGCACCGATGGTGTTGGTACCAAGCTTAGACTGGCTATCGATTATCAGAAACATGACAGCGTAGGTATCGACCTGGTTGCCATGTGTGTCAACGATCTGATTGTTGCCGGTGCAGAGCCCCTGTTTTTCCTCGACTATTACGCCACAGGCAAACTAGATGTTGCGACCGCGACCTCTGTGGTTAACGGCATTGCCGAAGGTTGTGCTCAATCAGGTTGCGCCCTGATCGGTGGTGAAACCGCCGAAATGCCTGGCATGTACGAAGGCGAAGACTACGACTTAGCTGGCTTCTGCGTCGGCGTGGTCGAGAAAGAAGATGTACTCGATGGTTCTAAAGTGGTTGCCGGTGACGCGCTGATCGCCTTGGGCTCAAGCGGTCCACACTCAAACGGTTACTCGCTGATCCGCAAGGTACTGGAAGTGAGCAAGGCCGATCCTCAGCAAGACCTCGAAGGCAAGCCGCTGATCGATCACCTGCTGGAACCTACCAAGATTTATGTTAAGCCGCTGCTTAAGCTGCTTGAGAAGCATGACATCCACGCCATGGCCCATATCACTGGCGGTGGCTTCTGGGAAAACATACCACGCGTGCTACCTGATGATGCTAAAGCCGTGGTAAAAGGCGACTCATGGCAATGGCCTACCGTTTTCAACTGGTTGATGGAAAACGGTAATATCGCCGAGTTTGAAATGTACCGTACCTTCAACTGTGGTGTAGGCATGATCATCGCCCTGCCACAGGATCAGGTCGATGCGGCGCTAACCCTGCTTAAGGCCGAAGGTGAAAACGCTTGGCTCATCGGTGACATTGCCAGCCGCAATGGCGACGAAGAGCAAGTGGAGATTTGCTAATGTCCAACTGCTGTCGCGTTCTCGTCCTGGTCTCTGGTAATGGCAGCAATCTGCAAGCCATCATCGACGGTTGTGACGATAACCTGGACGCCGAAGTCGTTGGGGTGATCAGCAATAAGCCCGATGCCTATGGCCTGGTGCGTGCGCATCAGAGTGAGATCGATACCAGCTGCGTGATCCCCCATGAGGGCGAGTCTCGCAGCGACTATGATCTGCGTCTCAAGGCGGCCATCGACAAGTACCAGCCGGATCTTATCGTGCTGGCGGGCTTTATGCGTATCCTGAGCGACGATTTCGTCAAGCAGTTCGAGGGACGAATGATCAACATTCATCCTTCGCTGCTGCCGAAATACACAGGGCTGCATACCCATCAGCGCGCGATCGACGCCGGTGACAGCGAGCATGGCGCCAGCGTACACTTTGTGACACCAGAGCTGGATGCCGGCCCTGTGATCCTGCAGGCCAAGGTGCCAGTCTATCCCGAGGATGATGCCAGCGTGCTGGCAGAAAGGGTGCATGAGCAGGAACACGCCATCTATCCCCTGGTAGTGAAGTGGTTCAGCCAGCAGCGCCTGCGTATGACAGACGGCAAGGCCTTCCTTGACGATCAACTGCTAAGCCCCATGGGCTACGCCGCCGACTGATAAGCATAAGGCTAGGCATTAACAAGAAAAAGAGACCTCAGGGTCTCTTTTTTATTGGCATAAGCGCATTCTTGAATAGCAGATTTGTTATGCCTTACCTCTTTGGCGACATACCTTGGTCCACAGCAGAAACGCCCAGCCATCTTAGCCGCTAAGCTCAAAGCGTCCCTTTATTGCTGGCAAGACTAAATAATTCACCAAATTACGTTGTTTTTAAAACACAATTGGTTTTAGATGAAGGCAGTTGACTTTCTGCTAGCAAAATGAGACCTAAGATGAAAAACGTAATTTGTGATATTGATGGTGTACTGCTACATGACAATAAGTTGATCCCTGGCAGCGATAAGTTTATCCATCGCATTCTCGAGCAGGGAAACCCGCTGGTCATACTGACCAACTACCCGGTACAGACGGGTAAAGATCTCCAAAACCGCCTCGGCGCCGCCGGGATCCAGGTACCAGAGGAGTGTTTCTACACCTCGGCCATGGCCACGGCAGACTTCCTCAAGCATCAGACGGGTGACAAGGCCTTTGTCATAGGCGAAGGCGCCCTCACCCACGAGCTCTACAAGGCCGGCTTTACCATTACCGACATCAACCCAGATTTTGTCATCGTCGGTGAGACCCGCTCCTACAACTGGGACATGATCCACAAGGCCGCCCAGTTTGTCGCCGCCGGCGCCCGCTTCATCGCTACCAACCCGGATACTCACGGCCCGGCCCACAGCCCTGCCTGTGGTGCCCTGTGCGCCCCTATCGAGCGCATCTCGGGTCGCATGCCCTTCTACGTGGGTAAGCCCAGCTCCTGGATCATCCGCAGCGCCCTGAACCATATCGGCGGCCACTCGGAAAATACTGTGATCATCGGCGACAACATGCGCACCGATATCCTGGCAGGATTCCAGGCGGGTCTGGAGACCATCTTAGTCACCAGCGGCGTCAGTCAGATAAAAGATATCGACAAGGAGCCATTCAGGCCCAACCATGTGTTTGACTGCGCAGGTGATATCGACGTCATTTAGCCTGTTTAGCCAAAGAATTCACTAGCCAAGACGCGCGGTCCAGACCGCGCGTTTTTTATCCTTCTACCTGCACAAGATTTATCCCTGTCAGCCCAGGTGACATCAGCCTTTCAACAAACATAAAGCGTAACATTTAATCGCCCCGCCTCCCTTGATAATGCCGGTCATCTTATTCATCATGTGGTCGCGATTAATAAATAACAAAAACAAATAGGAAGTCCCATGCGTTTTGCCCTACCCACCTGTGCTCTGGTGCTCCTCAGCGCCTGTAGCCAGCATGCTCCCCAGCTAAGCAGCGAAGAGCAAGTTCCCGCCTTTAACGAAGCCAGATTCAGGCTGGATATTCAGACCCTCTCCTCAGATAAATTTGAGGGCCGTGCCCCCACGACCCAAGGTGAGACGCTGACGCTGGATTATCTCAGCAAGGCCTTTGCCGCCGCAGGACTGGTCGGTGCCAACGATGGCAGCTTCCTGCAGCCTGTGCCTATGGTCAGCTACACCGCCAGCGAATCGCAAACCGTTACCCTGGGCGATCTGCCAATGCACTACCGTCAGGATATCGTCCTTGGCAGTCGCCACGACAACCAAGGGGTGGAGATTAAAGATGCGCCGCTGGTCTTCGTGGGCTACGGCATCAAGGCGCCGGAATATAATTGGGACGACTATCAAGGCCTGGATATGAAGGGCAAGATAGCCCTGATCCTGGTGAACGACCCCGGCTTTGCCCTGCCCGAGTCGGGCAAGTTTAACGGCAAAGCGATGACCTACTACGGCCGCTGGAGCTATAAATTTGAGGAAGCCAGCCGCCAGGGTGCGCTCGGCGCCATCATCATCCACGATACCAAGCCCGCCTCCTATCCTTGGTCAGTAGTAGAAAACAGCTGGACAGGCGCTCAGCAAGATCTGGTACTGGATAAGGCCACGCAGGACAGCCGCGTACAGGTCGAAGGCTGGATCACCAAGGAGAAAGCCAGCGAACTGTTCGACAGTGCGGGCTTGTCACTGGCGACCTTAAGCGATCGCGCCGCCAGCAGCCCGGTGAATGTCGCACTGCAAAAATCCGCCAACATCGCCTTCGCCAACAAGGCAGAATATGCCGACAGCTACAACGTAGTGGCCACTCTCCCCGGTCAAGGCGCCAGTGATGAGCAGATCCTCTTTACCGCCCACTGGGACCATATCGGCCTGGATAGCAGCAAGCAGGGCGATCAGATCTATAACGGCGCTCTGGACAACGCCTCTGGCACCGCAGGGATCCTGGAGATCGCCCGCCAGTTTGCCACCCAGGCCAAGCAAGGTAAGCCGCTCAAGCGTTCGCTCACCTTCGTCGCCACCACAGGCGAAGAGCAGGGGTTGTTAGGTTCACGCTACTACGCCGCCAACCCAGTCTATCCTTTGGACAAGACAGTAGCCGTCTTCAACCTGGACAGCACCAATATCTATGGCCGTACATCGGATTACACTATCGTGGGTAAGGGCAAGTCACAGCTGGAAACCTATCTGGTCGAGGCGGCCAGCGGCCAGCAGCGCACCGCGGTGAGTGAGACACGTCCTGAATCTGGCGGCTTCTTCCGCTCAGACCACTTCAGTTTCGCCAAGTATGGTGTTCCAGCGGTATTTGCCGGTGGCGGCAACAATCCGGTCGATGATGCCACGGCCAAGTACAAGGCCGAGATGAAAGCGCAGATGAAGGGCTGTTACCACAATGTCTGCGACGAATATCGCGCCGACTGGGACCTCTCCGGTGCCCTGGAAGATCTTGGAGTCTACTATCAGGCCGCTCAACGCCTGGGTAACAACGGCGACTGGCCCGGCTATTATGCCGGCACCGAATTCCACCAACTGCGCCCGGCAACCACAAATGAGACCACTACCGCCGAGTAGCTAAGGTTTTCGGCAACACATGAATAAAAGGCTTCCACGGGAAGCCTTTTTGTTTATTTATCCGCCAGTCACGCCGCTTTTTACCAACTCGACTAAAATCCAGACTGAGATTCAGAATGCACAAATCCCACCTCAGATATGGGACTTAAAATAGAGATTTCACAATTAAAACCGTAAACAATAAAACAAAACTCAAAATCGCCGCCGTAAAAACCATAAAAACAACACCTAAAACGCATTTTTTGTGATGTTTTGACAATTTTCAGACTTGGCAGATGAAGAAAATGCTGTCAAAGTGATTGGCAACTGAGATTTATACCGTTTTCTGGAGCTTTTATTATGTGTTCAATATTTGCGATTCTCGACATCCAAACCGATGCAACGCCGCTACGCCAGGTTGCCCTGGAGATGTCCAAGTTGCTGCGCCATCGCGGCCCCGACTGGTCAGGAATCTACGCCAGCGACAAGGCGATCCTCGCCCATGAGCGTCTGGCCATCGTCGATATCGAGCATGGCGCCCAGCCACTGCTGTCAGAAGATGAAAGCCTAATCCTGGCGGTCAACGGTGAGATCTACAACCACAAGGAACTCAAGGCCGAACTCGGTGACAAGTACAGCTATCAGACCAACTCAGACTGTGAGGTGATCCTCGCCCTGTATCAGGAATATGGCACCGAGTTTTTGGACAAGCTCAACGGTATCTTCGCCTTCGTGCTCTACGACAAGCGCAGCGACAGCTACCTGATTGGCCGGGATCACATGGGGATAATCCCCCTCTACACAGGCCATGATGCCGAAGGTAACTTCTATGTCGCCTCGGAGATGAAGGCGCTGATGCCCGTCTGTAAGACGGTCGAGACCTTCAAACCAGGTCACTACCTGACCAAGAGCGGTGAGACCCACTACTACCAGCGCGACTGGCAGTCTTTCGAGGCGGTGCAAGACAACGCGGCCAGCGTGGAAGAACTGCGCGAGGCGCTAGAAGCCGCGGTCAAGCGTCAGCTGATGTCAGATGTGCCCTATGGCGTACTGCTCTCCGGCGGACTGGACTCTTCGGTGGTATCGGCCATCACCCAGACCTTCGCCAAGCGCCGCATCGAAGATGACGGTGCCAGCGATGCCTGGTGGCCACAGCTGCACTCCTTCGCCGTTGGTCTGACCGGCGCGCCGGATCTGGCGGCGGCGCAGAAGGTGGCCGATGCCATAGGCACAATCCACCATGAGATCACCTTCAGCTTCCAGGAAGGGCTAGATGCACTTAAGGATGTGATCTATCACCTGGAGACTTACGATGTCACCACCATACGTGCGGCAACCCCCATGTATCTGATGGCGCGTAAGATCAAGGCGATGGGGATCAAGATGGTATTGTCTGGCGAAGGCGCCGACGAGCTGTTTGGCGGCTACCTCTATTTCCACAAGGCGCCAAACGCTCAGGCCTTCCACGAGGAGCTGGTGCGTAAACTAGACAAGTTGCACCTGTTCGACTGCCTGCGCGCCAACAAGGCGATGGCGGCCTGGGGCTTAGAGGCGCGCGTGCCCTTCCTCGACAAGGCGTTTATCGATACGGCGATGCGTATCAACCCTGAGGCCAAGATGTCCAAAGATGGCCGCATCGAGAAGCATATCCTGCGTCAGGCCTTCGAACACAAGCTGCCGCAAGAGGTGGCATGGCGTCAGAAGGAGCAGTTTAGCGATGGCGTCGGCTACTCCTGGATCGATGGCCTGAAGGAACATGCCGCGGCCCAGGTGGACGATCTGCAACTGGCCAACGCCAAGTTCAGGTTCCCTTACAACACGCCAGAAACCAAGGAAGCCTACTTCTACCGTTGCTTCTTCGAAGAGCACTTCCCGCTGCCATCGGCCGCCGAGACAGTGCCGGGTGGCAAGTCGGTCGCCTGCTCTACCCCCGAGGCGCTGGCCTGGGATGAGAGCCTGCAAGGGATCATCGACCCCTCGGGCCGTGCGGTACAATCGGTGCACGAGAGCGCCTACTAGGCACTGCATTTGAAAACCATAAAAAAAGAGACCACAGGGTCTCTTTTTTTATGCTCTTTTTAACGCTCTGTGAATCAATAATGCTCGAGATGATGCGTGGCAAACTCCTCGACCACTTGTATGAAGCGACCCTCTTCATAAGCCTTGCCAATAATCGCCTGCATCTCACCCAGGGGGATCGCCATCTGATGTCGCTTACTCACGCCGAAATAGACCAGGCGCTGCTCCTCGTGGGTATAAGGATGCACCTTAAGCTTGTCGTCGAAATCACTGAAACGGGCCCTCAGGCTAGGCAGTACCACCTCTGAGACGATTAGCAGATCGAAGCGCCCCTTGAGTAGCATGTTGGTTGCCGAGATCACATCGTTGGTCTGCACCTTGTTCAGCCCGGCATCACTGTCGAAACGATCGAAATACTCTGTCTCCCGCGACACGCCGATAGAAAGCGCGCTGAGATCCTCATAGTCATTCACGTTCGCCAGCGTCTGTTGGCTGATGAAGACGAAGCGACCGTCATTGCGATAGGGCAGAAAATAGCTAAAGGCGGCCCGCTCAGGCTTGGCGTATATTCCGGCCAACACATCGACGCTACCCTGCTCTAGCATATGCAGGCAACGGGCGAAGTTAGGGCTGGCAATAAAGGTTAACTGGCGCTGTAACAGGCTGGCAAACAGCTCGAGCGCGGCGATATTCTCACCTATGGGCGGGTGCTCAGGCTGTAGGATCTGAAACGGCGGATAGTGGTCGACGCAGACCCGCATCACTCGCTCAATTTCGACCTCGCCTGCGTAAATAGGCTCCGCGGCGAGCAAGCCCGCCGCCAACATCAAGGCCCTAGTAAGCTGCATTCAAGAATGACTCCTGGGACTCCATCTCCCGTTGACCATACTGCTCCTGATAAAACCCCGGCTCATCAGCCGTTTAAGCGTTTAGCCGTTTAAAATAGTGCTCACGTTCGATATCCAGCACCTCCATGGTGATACTGGATACAGAAGCGCACAACGGCGCGATCAGGCGATCGACACACTGCATCAGGTGCAATTTTTGCTCGCTAGTGCGTCCCGGCATGATCTTAAAGCTGATATGAATAAAGCTAGCAGCTTTTGCCTCGCCAACCCAGTAATGCTCGGCGCTATAGGCGCGAGACTTGATACTGGCAGGCTCAAACAGCTCGCTCTCGATGGCGCCGCGATGCACCTGCTCAACCAGGTTATCGATGGCAATCTGCTGCGCCAGAGGCGCGCTATATTCGACGATACAATGAGGCATTCTTACTCAGACCATACCGCAAACTCGTTACCGTTTGGGTCCTTAAAATGAAAACGACGACCGCCTGGAAAGGAGAAGATCTCCTGGGTGATCACGGCGCCCGCATCGGCAACCGAGGTTAGACATACCTCTAGCGCCTTGGCATAGAGGACGATCAAGGGTGAGCCAGAGGCGATATCGAATCCTTTGTCCGACAGGAAAAATCCACCGGCAATACCGGCATTGGTAAAGCAGCTGTACTCGGGACCATAATCTTCAAACTGCCAGCCGAACACCTTGCCAAAGAAGGCCTTGGTCGCGGCAATATCCTTAACCGGGATCTCTATATAGTTAATGGTCTGGTCTTGATTCATTGCATTTCCTTGCAGGGATAATCGTTATTAGGTTTTGGCCCATAAACGTGAGCCAAGTATCACTTTTCAATCTACCCTCGTTCTAAAAGTAAAGCGAGTGTTAAATCTCCCCTGCCACCGACATAGCCTAGATTTTAGCCAACAAAAAAGGGACCAAAGGTCCCTTCTGAATCATTGAGCTTATGAAATACAGCTTATGAAATACAGCTTTTGAAATACTGCTTATGAAAAGTAAGTCTTGAGAACTTAGTCCAGCAAGGCCGCCAGCAGACCGATGAGGCCACCGAATACACCGCCCCAGACCACCAGCCAACCAAGGTGCTGCTTGATCATCTCCTGCACTATCTCTTTCACCAACTGCGGCGTGAGTTCGGCCAGGCGCTGGTCCACTATGCTCTTCACCTTCGCCCTGAGATCGGCTAACACGTCCGGCTGCTCTATCTCATTCTTCAGCAACTCATAGAAATCATCGCTCTGGGACAGTTCCACTAACGAGGTCTTCATCTTATTGATAAATGGCTCTTTCAACGGAGCTATCGCCTCTGTGCCGCCAAACATGGCCAGCATGCCACCAAACGAAGACTGCTCGACCGTGGCCACCAGGGCATCGAAGGCCGGTGACATATCCACCTTCTCGATAACGGGCTCCAGGTTGATGTGCGCCACGCTGCCCCCCTGCTGTGACAGGAACTTATCGATATTCTCGTTGGTGAAAAACTGCTCCATCATGAGATGGGCGATCCCCGCCTTAAACTCCTCGAAGCGGGCCGGCACCACGCCGCTGCCGTAGAGGCCCGGTACCTTCTCAAATAACATGTGGATCGCCAGCCAGTTGGTCACCGCCCCCGACAGGGCAAACAGGCCGATGCTAAACAGGATAGCGTGCTGAAAAAGATAGCCACAGACCACCAACAGGGCGGCCAGTAAATTAGTGATAAGACTCTTATTCACCGATTTATCTCCAAGGATAAGACAAAAAAACCGCGCTATCTTACCACAAGCAAAATCCCTGAAGACAGCCTATCAGTTTTGGTTAGCCGCCTGCTCGGCAAACAGGGCACGGGTGTCGCATTCATCGACGAAGATAAAGCCATCACCACTGAGGTGCTCGCGGCGCACCGCCATCACATTGGTTTCATCAGCCAGTTCCCTGGCCTTCTCAACCAGACGGGTGGCGATGCCTTGATGGCGAAAGGCCTCTTCGACATAAAGATCGTCAAAGTACCAGACGGGTTTGAGTAGACGCGAGGAGAAAGAGGGATAGAGCTGAATGAAACCGACAATCGCCTGGTCCAGCTGAGCAATGAAGATCACCGAATCGTTTTCATGCAGGCGGGCCTGCAGAAACTCGCCACTGTCGGCCAGTGCGGAGGTTTGCCCCAGGCTCTGACGGTAACGGTCAAACAGAGGCGCCAGCAGGGTCAAGTCATCTTCAATTGCAATTCGTATCAGCATATTCCGTCCTTGAAATCTGTATTGCCCTGGGAATGAGGGGCGACAAATACAGTTACATCCTTATGATTTAGTTGATGTTATCACATTAGGATTAAAATAACAGTCCATTGTGGATACTACATAAGTCTAGGCTAGCCCCTTGGACGTTTACGCAGATCTTTATACTCGAACGACAGGCTGTGGATCCGCTCAATGGGGAAACCGTTGAGAAAGGCGATCTCCCGGCTCTCGTTGACCAGGCCAGGTTCGCCGCAAAGAAACAGGTGCTGTTGACGGTCGAACTGATGACACTTGAGCGCCTCGCTAAACGGGTTGGCGTGGATCACCCGTCGCCCCTTGCTCTCACTCTGCCCCGTGATACAAGCCTGATAATGAAACTGTCTGTGTTCCAGCATCATCTTGAGCAATTTAGGATGCAGGTAAAGGTCGTTATCATCCCGTGCGCCAACATAAAGGAAGATCTCCCCCTGATGGCCCTGAGCCAGCGCCTGCATCAACATGCCGTGGGCCACTCCTAGGCCGCTGCCGAAGGCGACGATGATCAGCTTGGCATCACGATAGGCGGTGCGATAATAGCGACTGCCCAGCGGCCCCTGCACCAGCAGGCTCTCGCCTATTCCCGCATGGTGATACAGCCAGTCACTGAACTGACCGTTGTATTTGCGCCGCACATGCAGCTCTAAAAAGGGCTCCCCCGGCAGGCTGGTAGGTGAATAACTGCGGGTCAGGCCGTCGAAGCGCCGTAAATTAATATACTGCCCCGGATGGTGCGCCAGAGGTTCATCAAGCACCAAGCGAACACGCACCACGGCCTCATTGATAAACTGCTTCTCCTGGATCTTGGCGCCGATGAAGAGGTCCTGGGGCAGGATAGACTTGAGGCGCAGGGCGGGAGTGGGTTTACACTGACAGGAGCAGAGATAATGACGCTGTTTGAGCCCCAAGGTCAGGCCGCGCTGGGCGCCGATCGCCATCTCGCCATCGACATGTTGTAGCAGACAGGTTTTGCACACCCCCTTCTTACAGGAGTAATTGACCCGCTGACCATGGCGTATCAGGGTGTCCAATACCGACTCACCGGCCTTGGCCTCAAATGCCTGACCGTCGAGGTAAAATGTTGTCATATATGTCGATTTATCTCGTAAAAATTTAAATAAATTTAATCTTTAGCCGTTCATTATCGATAATAAACCTACTAAAATTATAGCGACTGGTTCACAAACGTGCGGATTGGACTCGCCGTCCCCCCTTCCTTGAATCTTTTCAGTTCGTCTACAACGTCATTAAGGTCATTATGTCTTCCGTCCCATCATTTTTCGCAAAACTCGGACAAAAATACAAACAGCTGCCCAAATATCAAAGATATATTGGTATCTCAATTACCCTGTATTTAACATGGACCCTGTTACTGGGTCTACTGCTTCCTTATCTGCTGACCCAGCAAATCCCTAAGCAGCTGTCGAACCAGATCCAAAGACCCGTCTCCCTCACCCAGGTGAAGATCAACCCCTTCACACTCGAGGTCGAGCTCACCGACTTTGCCATCAAGGAAAAAAACGACCAGCCCTTTGTTGGCTTTAAACGCCTCGGCCTGAATATCCAATTTTGGGACTCCCTGTTTCAGCAAGGGCTGAGTCTCACCGACATCACGCTAGAAAATCCCCACGCCGAGGTAAAGCGCTTAGATAGCAAAGAGGCGCTGAGATTTAACTTCTCCGACATCCTAGAGACCCTGACGAAAAACAGCAAGGCGCAACCAGAGCCGGAACCTGAGCCAGAGGGCGGTAAGACTATTCCCCACTTTATCCTCAAGAATCTGGCGATCGTCGATGCCAACTTGCATCTGCTCGATGAGATCACTCAAGGGGAAGTCCGATATCCCAAGGTAAACCTCAAGGTCGCCAGCTTCGACTCCCATAACCCCATAGTTGCCACTAAGATGAGCAGCGATGCCGCAAAGCCGCAGCCTCTTGAGGGCCAGAGCCTTGATGCCAAAAATGACGCGGCGCAGAAGGCCAACCGCTACCACATGGAGTTTCATAGCGATCGCGGCGGCAAAATCGCCCTCAAGGGCCAGGTACAGCTCACCCCCTTCGAGCTTGTCGGCGATGTCCGCCTGAGCCATATCGATCTGCCGCAGCTGTGGGCCTTTGTCGATAAAGCCTTCCATGTGTCACTGGACAAGGGCTATGTGGATTTCGCCACCGAGTACCGCGTCGCCATGGATGACGACCAGCTTGAGGCCAGCACCAGCGCCGGCGAGTTAAGTTTCAGTGAGCTAATGATCACCCATGAGCAGCGAGAGCTTATCTCCCTGGGACGTTTTGCCCTCACAGGCATCGCGGCCGACCTGGGTCAGCAGCAGGTCGATGTGGCCGCCCTGACCTCGAGCGACCTCTTGGTTAACGCACGCTTAGATGATAAAGGGGTCGATCTCGCCGCCCTGCTGGCACCAAAGGCCAGTGGTGACAAGTCTCCGACCGAAGCAAAGACTGATAACGCAACATCGTCAGATGCTGCCGGCAATCAAAACTCAAATGAGCAAACGTCAAGCGAACAAGCCTCAAGCGAGCAAGCCTCAGGTGAGCCAGCCGCTGGTGAACAGGTGGCCAAGAAAGATACTAATACTGACACTAATACCGACTCAAAAGCAGACTCTGAGACCGGCTCTAATACCGACACAAAGACAGACAGTCAGGCACAAAGCTGGCACGCTAAGCTTGAGAAGATCAGCCTGAGCAACTATCAGCTAAACCTGACCGAGCAGCTGTTTAAAGAGGAGAACCTCTGGCAGATTGGCGAGCTGCAACTCACCACAGGCGCGCTAGATGAGAGCCTAAGTCAGCCCATCGACTATCAGCTGGCATTAGCCATTAACCAGAGTGCCAAGGTGCAGAGTCAGGGGCAGATCGACGCTCTGGCCAAGCAGGTCAGCGCCGAGCTATCACTCGAGGGGCTTAGCCTTAACTGGTTCCAGAACTACATTGCGCCTATTGTGAACATCAAGATTGACGATGGCCGCCTGGCGACATCTGGACAACTGCTTGCCGATGCCAACGGCAAACTAGATTATCAGGGCACACTTCAGGTTGACGATCTTCAGGTCAAAGACCTTAAGGCCAACAAAACACTGGTGAAATGGCAGCAGCTGGATCTCAACCAGCTCGACTTCGATAAAGAGGCCAATAAACTGGCAATCGATCAAGTCACGTTAAACAAGCCATACGGACGCATTCTGATCAACGAAGATCGCACCACTAACTTCCAGGATCTACTTGTCATTGCGGCAGATAATGCTTCGGCAGATGGTTCAGCGGTCGATGCCGACCCATCCGGCGCAGCTAAGCCTGCCACCCGGAAAAATGACAAACAGGAAAATGACAAACAGGAAAAACAAGCAGCAGAGAAAAAGGCCACAGCGCAAACCGTCGATGCGGCCAAGCCGATGGCCCTTAGCATCAACAAGATAGTGTTCAAAGATGGCTCGACCTTCTTTGCCGATAACTCTCTCACCCCTAACTTTGCCGCCAGCATAGAGCAACTCGAAGGCAATATCGCCAACCTCTCCTCGAGTAGCGACAAGGCCGCTAAGGTCGATATCAAGGGCAAGATAGACAGATATGCTCCGGTCGTCCTCAAGGGCGAGATCAATCCCCTACTAGAGCAGCCTTACCTGGATCTTGACCTCAGCTTCAAGCATGTGGAGCTCACCTCGGTGAACCCCTATTCGGGCACCTACGCGGGTTACTACATAGACAAAGGCTTGATGTCGCTGGATCTTAAATATCAGCTGGAGAACAATCAGTTGGTGGGCGACAATCATCTGGTGGTCGATCAGCTGCAGCTGGGTAAGAAGAGTAACTCCAGCCTGGCGACCTCCCTGCCTGTCACCCTGGCAATCGCCCTGTTACAAGACAGACACGGGGTGATCGACCTAGGCCTGCAAGTCTCTGGCGATCTCAACGAGCCAAGCTTTAGCTTCGGCAGCATCATCGCCACCGCCTTCACCAATGTGATCACTAAGGCGGTGACCGCGCCCTTCAGCCTGTTAGCCGGCCTATTAGGCTCAGACGATGAGCTGGATAAGGTGGCCTTTACCCCAGGTCTGGCGACGCTGCCAGAGGAGAGCCAGTCGCTACTGAGCAAGCTTTCCAAGGGCTTAGCCGACAGGCCTAAACTCACCGTCAGCGCCAAGGGCGCGGTGGATCCCGTGAGCGACAGTCAGGCCCTGATGACGGCCAAGCTACACCAGGAGCTGATTGCCCAGGCGCAGCTTGATGATGCCAAGTTCACCGAGGCGCAGATGCCAGCAGAGCTCACCGCCAGCACCTTCCCAACCACAGGGATACTCTCTGATGCGCTTAAGTCCCTCTATGAGAAGACGCTGCAAAAAGATCCCGGCGAAGTGCTCAAGGAGATCAAACAGCAGCAGGCCCAGCAGGACAATAGTGCCGGGAATAATAGTGCCGACAAGCTAAGCGACGAGGAGCTGCAGACCCGCTGGCATATCGCCCTGTACAACTATCTGGTCTCGGCCCAGCAGCTCGACGAAAACGCCCTGGGTCAGCTGGCTCAGAGCCGGGCCCTGGCCGTGAAGCAATACCTGATTGAAGAGGCCAAGATTGAACCGGGCCGGGTATTCGTGCTCGACAGTCAGGCCGCGCTCGACACCAGCGCCCCACAGGCCCTGCTGACCCTAAGCGCCGAATAACAGAGGCGTTAACCTTCTCAAGCGGCCAGGCTCCAGTTTATGGACAGCTTGGCCGTTTTTTATTTGCCGCTAGAGGCCATAGTGTCTCCACAACATACTTGGCGCCAAACAGGGCGAAATGCCGCTCACCAGCGCTCAGTTTGCACCGAGGCTTTGATCTCCATCACGCTTGCGTTAGAATCCGCCCCATCAAAATTATCTAGGAGTCGTTAATGTTTATTGTTCGCTGGGTATTAGGCCGCATTATCCTGTTTTTGAATTTTGTTTTTACCCCTAAGAAACGTCAGCGTCCGCTGGCCGAACAGGCAAAGGTCGACGAGCAGACACAAGGGCTTCAGCTTTATCAATACGCCGCCTGCCCCTTCTGCGTTAAGGTACGCCGCGCCATTCGTCGCCAAGGGCTAAATATCGTCACTGTCGACGCCAAACAAGCCGAGCATCAACAGATGCTGGTAGAACAGGGTGGACTGGCCAAGGTGCCTTGCCTGCGTATCGACGAGGCGGGAGAGACTCAGTGGATGTATGAATCCTCAGATATCATAGATTATCTCAACAAGCGTTTCGCCTAAGGTTTAACCTAGGCACCTTAGCTATTGCTTAAGCGCAGTGGGCACCCTAGGGTGCCCTTTTTATTGTCTGGCTCAAGTCGTTAGAGATGGGGCATCATCCCCTTGAGCACTATGTCATGATAGGTCACCACGCCTAAGATCTTACCGGCCTCGATCACTGGCGCCTTGTTGATGCCGAAGCGTTCGAACAGCCTGGCGGTATAGCGAATGTCCATGTCGGCATGCACAGACAGCACGGGTTTTATCATGATCTCATAGACATTGACCCGCTCCGGCGACTTGTCTTTCGCCAGCACCTTTCGGGCGATATCGCTCATCAGCACCATGCCATATTCGTCGTGTTCATGCCGCTTGTTCACCAGCAACATGCTGACATCGTTACCCACAGCCAGCTTGATCGCCTCGGCCACGGTATGCAGACCATCGACCATCACATAGCTGTCTTTCATGACGTCGCTGTTCTTAATTAGCCTGCTTGGTTTCATAGTTGATCCTCAATCTCTTTGCTGAGTTTTTCCACCTGATGGGCGACGCCCACGGCGTCCTCCACATCTATCTGTATGGCAATCCCCTGCCCCGGGTTAGTGTCAAACTCCCCTACCCGGCAAATGACTTCCAAAATACTGCGACTCATGTGCTCCTCCACCAACCAGAGGATCACGTCGCGCTGTATATCCAGGCCCAGGCCCATGAAGGTCTTCTTCTTCTCCAGCCCCTCGCCGCGGGCATGATTAATCACTGTCGCTCCCGTGGCGCCCGCCTCTCGCGCCGCATCGAGCACGGTATCGGTACAGGTGTCATCGACGAAGGCGACGATAAGTTTAAAGCGCATGGTCTCGCTCCTTAGCGGATTTTCGCTGACTTAAGAATTCCACTAGCTGGGCATAGCCCATTACTGTGATCATAGGAAACAGGCTGGCAAAGGCAATCAAGCCAAAGCCATCGATAAGTGGGTCACGCCCCGCCACATTGGTGGCAAGACCCAAGCCCAGCGCCGCCACCAGCGGCACAGTCACGGTCGAGGTGGTCACCCCGCCCGAGTCATAAGCGAGCGGCACTATCATCTTCGGGGCATAATAGGTCTGGATCACCACCAGCACATAGCCAGCCATGATGTAATAATGAATCGGGTCGCCCACCACGATACGAAAACAGCCCAGGGCTATCCCCATAGCCACCCCGATCGCCACAGAGATCCTCAGCCCTTGAATGCCTATGGCACCGCCCGATACCTCGTTGGCCTTGATTGCTACGGCGATAAGCGAGGGTTCGGCAATTGTGGTGCTAAAACCAATAGCGGCGGCAAACAGATAGACCCAAAGATAATCTTGCCAGATAAAGGGGGTATCACCGCCCTCAGGATGGAGAAAATCGGGTGAGGTCAGCTGGCTTGCCATGCTCTGACCGATGGGAAACAGCGCCAGCTCCAGCCCCACCAGAAACAGGCTAAGGCCAATGATCACATAGATAAACCCAAGCAACACCCGGCGCCAATTGGCGATGGCACGCTTAAGTACCCCGAGCTGAAAGCCAAACAAGATAACGGCGATGGGCACCACATCCCGGGCGGTCAATAATAGGGTGTCGAGCATAGTACTGAGATAGTTCATCACAACACCCACATGCCGTAGAGTAATACGAAGATCATCGGCGTCAGGCTGGCAAAGGCGATTAAGCCAAAGCCATCCAACATGGGATTACGCCCCTTGATCACACTGGCCAAGCCCACCCCCAAGGCGGTCACTAAAGGCACGGTAATGGTGGAGGTGGTCACGCCGCCAGAGTCATAGGCGATCCCTATGATGTTCTCTGGCGCAAAGGCCGTCAGCACCATGACACAGAGGTATCCGCCGATGATCAGATAATGAATGGGCCAGCCCTTGAGGATGCGGATCACCCCGAGGAGAATCGCCAGCCCCACCGAGATGGCCACCGTCAGCCTGAGCCCCATGGCATAGCTATCCATGGCCTCCTGACTTGCTGTAATGGCCCCTGAATTTGCCGCGACCTCGGCCGCCTCGTTGGCCACCGCCGTCAGCGCGGGCTCCGCCAAAGTAGTGCCAAAGCCCAGGGAGAAGGAGAAGACCACCAACCAGAAGACGCTGCCCTTACGCGCCAGCGCCTGGGCCAGAGACTCACCTATGGGAAACAGGCCCATCTCGAGTCCGAAGACGAAGAAGGTCAAACCGAAGACGATAAACACCAGCCCGAGCAGGATCTCGGCCAGATTAGCCGGGGCCTGATGCAGCACGAAGATCTCGAAAAAGGCGACCACACAGATGATGGGTACCAGATCCCGAAAACTGCCGAGTAATGAACGAAATAGGCTGATCAAGGCCGACATGCAGACTCCTTAGCACTGGGGAGCTCCTAACACATTTCCCCTTACCTTGAGTGTGCCAAGACGCTAACAAATAACAACAATTTTCTCACATCTCACCCCATTTACGTGAGCCAGTTCAAGTTACTCGGCTTGAGTCAATTTAGGTAAAGTCAGGTCACCTGGGGTGATCTCCCCCGGCGATTGGGTTATGCTGACCCTGCAACGAAAGTTAACCTCGACGAAAAATAAAGATAACAACAAGATGCCGATACCTTCCCCACTGCTTACCACCACACTAGTGCTCGCAGCAATCCTTGGCCTTGGCGGCTGCGCCAGCAAACGCGATGTCGATGATTTTAAGGTGCGCGTTGAAGATACCTTCCAGACCTCGATCAAGGGCAACGGCATCAAGCTGTTTACCTACAGGGTGAAGTACGCCGAGCTACCAACGCTTGAGCAGCCCCACATGCAGCGGGTACGCCAGATAGAAAAGATGAAACGCTCGGGCAGCAAGAAACGCTCTGTCTATGAGCCAGATCTGACCCGCTGGACACAGCAGATAGAGTTAGGCCTTGAGAAGACCATCGCCATGACTGGCTATTGCCGCGAAGGCTATCTGGAGCTGAGCCGCATCATAGAGGTGGGGCGCGGTGAGATCCGCGGCGAGTGTAACGACGGCGCCACCGACGCCGACATCAGCAAGTTTGCCAACAAATAAGCGCCGAGTCACGTCTCAGCGCTGAAAGCGTCCATGGGCTAAGAAATGCGCCGTCTGGGCGATGACGCTAGGATTATTCATCATGAAGGGATGGGTGACAGCCAGACTGATATGATCCTGCATCCCCTCCAGGTGGGTGCGGGCCACGGAAACCTTACCATCGTTAGGCCCTGGCAATAGGGTCGAAAGTAGCAGGTTAACGCTGCGACTGCCGGCAATCACCCCCACTTCAAAGTGCGCCTTGCCCAGGCGATTGGGCACGCTCTCTTCATCCGTGCCCAGCTGCAGACCCGCCGGACCGTTTATCCACTTGAATCCGGGAAAAGCCTTGAGGCTGTCCACCACCTCGCTGCCGCGATTGGGCGGCCCAAGCATGACCACGCGGCCAAGTGCAGGCAAGGTATGTTGACTCAGATACTGACGCACCAGGATGCCGCCCATGGAGTGGGTCACGAAGTGCACTCTCTCACCCCGACATTGCGACAGTGCCCTGTCAATATGCTCGCCGGCTAGGGTCTCAATATCGAACTGAGTCGAAGGGTACCCCAGATTCACGCACTGATAGCCCTTGGCCGACAGGGCATGTTCCATCTTCTCCATCGAGCCTCGAGTGCGCGCCAAACCATGGAGTAAGATCACTGACTCATTGCGGGGTTTCATCGCTGGCTGGCTCCTTGTCATTCCGGCTTGTCCTTATTCATCCTGGGTCAAACAAGCTAGAGCAGGCGATACTCGATAAGGTATAGGGTCTGAATCTCGCCATATATCTCGGTGATCACCGCCTTTAACTGCTCAAGCGTCATATTCTCCTGCGCGGCGTGCCGGGAGTTTAATGCCTCGAAGGCAAGCTCTTCGACCCGCACCACCTGAATATCGCAAAAGTGTCGCCCGGCTTCAAAGGTGGATACCGACAAGCGGTCACCGACGCGAAAGTGCGACTCGCTCTCATCCCTGAGGGTGATGGTTTTAGCACCACTTAAAATATCTGCTTCGAATCGCTCGAAGAAGGTGATCTTGCCTTCATAGGTTAACGGGGTCATATTTCCTCTATCTGCTATTTTTGCCTATAGCCGCTTGGCACAGATTAGGTTAAAATCCGCCCCCGGTTTAAGCTAACTAGGTTTAAGCCCTTATTTTATCTGAATCAAACACCCTGGTGGAAGTATGAACAAGAAACAAAAGATGCTGAAGAAGACGGCAAAGCGCGCCAAGGCCCGTCACAACAAACATACGCCGCCGACCGTAAAGAAATATATATCTAAGGGCGATCGCGCCAAGATGCTGGCTCAGGAGCAGGCCGAGATGGCTGCCAAGGCTAATGCCGCCGAGAAGGCCGGTAAGGTCGAGGGCGAGCAGGAAGTCGCTGTTGAGACTGTTGAAACAGCTGAGCAGAAAGAAGCTTCACAAGCCGCAGAGTCAAAAGCTTCTGACTAACAGGCCTCAGAGTAATAAGGCTCAGAGTAACAAAGCTCAGAGCAACAAGGCTCTCGGCTATTGAACTAGGATTAAGCCCAACCCTTAGTCCTTCCCCCAAGCGGCGCCATCACGGGCGCCGTTTTTGTACCTCTCACTTTCAGCGTCGTTCTCATCAATTTTTATTGTAAAACCAAGAATGACTAGTCACGGCCCGGGCCTGTAACCAGTTCACTGACGCGATTGCTCTCCTCGCAATCTTGCTCTTCGCTGAGCTGCGCCATCTGAGCGCAGGAGGACGAGAGTGGATTGGGGCTGCTGGGGCTAAGCTCCTCGTCCAGCACCTCCTGACTGACCACAGGTACGGCGCTCGCCTGCACCTTATCTACCAATCGATAAGCGGTTAACACTCCGAATACGCCGAAGAGGATCGCCCCTAGCACCTGGCCAATCAACACACCTTCGACGCCCCCGAGCTGGCCGCCATAGTAGACGAAGGGAATGGTGCCCAGGGTTGCCTTACCCACGTTAAACAGGGTCGAGTACTTGGCCTTCCCCAGGTTATTGAAGGAGGCGTTCGCCACAAACAGAGCGCCGGAGAAGACGAAGAAGACGGCGATGTAGCGACAGAAGAAGCGGATCAACTCGGCACTCTCCCCCTGCATGGCAAACAGGGCCACTATCTGCTCCTGCAGCAGCATCAGCAGCAAGGAGACAGTCACCACATACAGGGCGCAGAATTGCAGCGCCTTGGTGAGACTCTGACGCACTCGGGCAAACTCCCGCGCGCCGAAGTTCTGCCCGACTATCGGGCCTATGGCGCCGCTTAGCGCGAAGATCATGCCAAAGGCCACGGGCGTCAACCGGCCCAGCACGGCCCAGGCGGCCACATAACTGTCACCAAACTCGGCGATGGCGCGGGTCACCACGGCGTTGCCTATGGGGGTGGCGATGTTGGTCATCATAGCGGGGCCCGCGATGGCAAAAATTGGCTTGATATCTTCCTTGAAAGCGGTCAAATCGAAACGGCCAAACAGCTTATGCTTGACCACCACGCCCCTAGCGGCCACCAGCAGCACGGCGAGACGCGCCAGCACAGAGGCGAGCGCCGCCCCTTCTATGCCCATGGCCAGCAGGAAGATGAAGATAGGGTCGAACACCAAATTAACCCCGCCCCCCGTCAGGGTCGACACCATGGAGAGCTTGGCATCGCCCACCGCCCTGAGCGCGGCCCCAAGGGCCATCGCGAGACAGATGATGGGCATGGAGGGCACCAGAATGTAGAGGTAACCGGCGGCCAGCTCACCGGTGCGGCCGGTGGCGCCCACCAGGGTAAGTAGCTCGGGGATAAAACAGGTGACTATGATGGCGACAACAGAGGCCACCAGCACTGTCACCACGGCGCTGTTGAGCAGCAAGCGCTTGGCCAGCTCAAACTCTTTGGCCCCCACGGCACGGGACACAAGGGCGCCGAGGGCGATAGAGAGGCCGATACCAATTGAGGTAGTAAAGAAGGAGATGGTGCCCGCGTAGCCCACGGCCGCGGCCAACTCCTGCTCCCCCAGCAGACTGAGGAAGAAGATGTCGATCAGATCCACCACAAACAACGCCGAGATGCCGATGGCGGCGGTGGAGCTCATCACCAGTATGTGGCGCATGATGGAGCCCTGGACAAACTTAGCCGTGGTCATAACGCTCCCTCATAACCAATCACGCTTACTGCCGAATAGATTGCAAACATAAGGCTCCCTAGAGGTCGGTTTCCAGCTCGTTGCCGCATTTGTCACAGTAGAGCGCCGAGACTTCGTGACCCATCTTGAGACAGTTGCTGCAGCGGCGCAGATCTTTCTTGCGCACCATCTCTTGGGAGATCTCCGAGGTCAGGATGCCGGTCGGAATGGCGATGATGGAGTAACCGATCAGCATGGTCAGCGCGGCGATCCCTTGCCCCAATGTGGTCTGCGGGGTGATATCGCCATAACCTACCGTGGTGATGGTCACTATTGTCCAGTAGATAGATTTCGGCATGGAGGTGAAACCATGCTCGGGTCCTTCTACCACATACATGATGGCGCTGAGCACCATGACGATCAGGCTGACGGAGAAGAAGAACAGAAATACCTTACGGCTCGACTGCATCATGGCCCGCAGCAGGATATTGCCCTCGCTGAGATAACGCAGCAACTTAAGCACCCTGAAGATACGGAACAGTCGCAGCACACGGATCACCAGCGTGAAGTTGGCTCCCGGGAAGATGAGCGCCAGGTAACTGGGCAGAATGGAAAGCAGGTCCACCACACCATAGAAGCTGCGGGCATATTGCACCGGATGGGCCGAGCAGTAGAGCCTAAGCAGATACTCCAGGGTAAATATGCCGGTAAAGCCCCACTCGGCGATGCGGATCCAGTCGCCGTAGCGGTTATGCACGCTGTCTATGGTGTCGACAAATACCAGGGCGACACTCAACACGATACAGACGATCAGGCTCAGGTCGAAATAGCGACCGGCCGGCGTGTCTGTGCCGAAGATAATCTCTCTGAGCTTCTGTTTACGCGCCTCTTGCGGGGTCTCATCCATCTAAATCAACAATCCTTATCTCATGCAATAAAAACAGGTTCTCCCCATGCACTTTGATGCAACATGGAATTAACCGATCCAGCTTAATCTAAAATAAGGTATGATGAACACCCAAGTAGTGGCTTTATTTTACCGAACCAAGACGATGCAGACATTTTTTAAACAACTCCTGCTGCTCTGCCTGCTCGCCCCGTTAGGGGTTACCTGGGCGCAATCGAGTGGCCTCAGCTCGCCCCACAGCGCCAGTAAGAGCCAGATTGGCAAGGTAGATCTCGTGGTGGTTAATAAGTCTGAAGCCAGCATGTTGTTGATGCGTCAAGGTAAAGTGTTGAGACGCTACAAGATTGCCCTGGGGGATCGCCCGGTTGGCCACAAACTGCAAGAGGGAGATCAACGCACCCCAGAGGGGCGCTACATCCTGGATTATAAGAAGGCCGACAGCGCCTACTACCGCGCTATCCATATCTCCTACCCCAACGACGAAGATAAACTCAGGGCCGCCGCACTGGGGATCAATCCCGGCGGACAGATCATGATCCACGGCCAGAATCCTAACTCCTCGCTCACCCCGGATGAAACCCAGCGCCTCAACTGGACCGACGGCTGTATCGCCATCAAGAACGAAGAGATAGACGAATTGTGGCGCGCCGTCGATACCGGCACCCCCATAGAGATCTGGCCTTAAGACCAGTGCCGCCACCAGTGCCGAATTCGGTGCCTGCGCCGCTAGCACGGCACTAATACCCAATTTTGAGTCCACACAAGATAATTAAGATGATGACTGAATCTCAAGTTTCCGATGAGCTGACTTTTGACGCGCTCAAGCTGCAGTGGCCTACCTTCAGCCAAGCGATTTTAGATTTCATGAAGGAGCTAGGGCTGGATCGCTTAGGTCTCGAGTGCGACCATGCCGCCCTCAGAGTCAACACCAGCCAAGGCGCCGACAGCCTAAGAGAAGCCTTCTGCCGTCAGGGTGAGATCATCTCAGATAATATGATCAACGGCCGCCCCATTCTCATCATCGCCCTCGACACCCCTATGATGCTAGGCGAGCTGACGATAGAATGTATCGAGCTGCCCTACCCCGGCGATAAGCGTTATCCGGTCGAGGGCTGGGAACATATCGAGTTGGTGCTGCCGAGCGGCGCGACCACCACAGAGACACTGAGTGAACAGCTACTCGAGCGGGTACCGACACTGACCAAAGTGCTGGCTCAGAAAACGGATGTTAAGGTGAAGATGAGTTCGCCTCAGGGGGAACATGAGCGCCTAGCTAACCCCACCATCGCCTTCAAGCGGGGCAACCTCTGCATCAAGGTCCATCCCCACGGCATAAAGGCGGTTATCGCCTCCGAAGCTACTTAGCTAAGTAGCAAACTAATCCAGTAATCAAGTTGCCAAGTAGCCTGACCCTTGTCAGGCTACTTCCAAGTGACTGTTATTTAAAAGTAAACAGTCACTTGGTTACTGCTTCAAAGCAAAGCCCCAATTTAAGCGGGCTTGATGTTCTGATTCACCCTAAACAGATTATTCGGATCGTACTGCTTCTTCAGCTGACGTAATCGCCCGTAGGTTTCCCCATAGGCCGACTCGGTGCGCTCGGACTCATCATCGGTCAGGAAGTTGATATAGGCGCCGCCGCTGGCAAAAGGCTTGGTCTTATCGAAGAACTCCCGCGCCCAAGCGATACAGCGTTTATCATCGTCGGCAGACTCCCAGCGCACATGCACGTTCAATACGTACTGGGCATCCCGGGCCGAATAAGCCATGGCATCGGCAGCCGGCTGGCAGGTGGCGCAACCGATTGAGGCGATAAAGATCTCACACTGCTCCGTGGGCAGGGTACCAGCATATTCGATGGCCGTATCGATAGCCGCTTCATTAAGCTGGGTAAAATTGTGGGATTTCCAATAGTTACGTGAACCTGGCGTCAACAGAGGATCGAAGGCCTGCTGCCATGCAGCAAAGGGTTGTACGCCCACATGCTCACCCACAGGCGTGCCAAATTGACGAAGCGGCGCGATCAGTTTCTCACCTTCGGCGGGATCGCCGGCATAACAGATCGCCAGCACTATCACCTCTTTGCCGTGAACCGACTCGGGGAGAAATGGCAGTGGCGGCGCCTTACGAGCCACCATCCAGACACTCAGATCCTCGGGGGCATTGGCGGTAAAGTTAACAAACTGGCTGATAACAGACTTTGCCTGCTCGAAGGGGAACACGATGAGGCCGCTAAGGACGTCGGGCCCAAGGGGGTGCAGCTTAAACTCAAATTGAGTGACTATACCGAAGTTACCACCGCCGCCGCGCAGTCCCCAGAAGAGCTCTGGTTCACTGGCCTGACTGGCAACAAGCTGTTTGCCATCGGCAGTCACTACATTGGCCGACACTAGGTTATCGATTGTCATGCCCATTTTTCGGCTCAACCAGCCAAATCCACCACCTAAGGTTAATCCTGCGATCCCTGTGGTGGAGTTGATCCCAACAGGTACCGCCAGGCCATGTTTTTGGGTGGCGGCGTCTACATCCTCGAGCGTACAACCCGGCTCAACCAGCGCCAGCTGTTTGTCGGGGTCGACCTTGACCTGTTTCATCAAGGACAGATCGATCATCAAACCATCGTCGCAAAGGGCCTTACCCGCGATATTGTGGCCACCACCGCGAACCGAGATAAGTAAATCATGTTCCCGACCAAAGTTGACGGCTTTGACCACATCATCCGCCGAGGTGCAACGGGCAATCATCCCCGGTTTTCGATCTATCATGGCATTCCAGATCTGTCGCACTTCATCATAGTTGCTGTCTTCGGGCAAAATAACATCGCCACCAAATTCAGCCTTAAAACTGTCCACCTGAGATTGTTGTAAACCTTTCATATAAGCTGCCTCTTAAGCATCACATCGTCGCGCAAACAATGTATGTGCCAATAAGTGCTATGCTCATTCCCTCAAGTGCAACGTCAATACAGCTTGGTTCTAGTTGGAGTAATGAAATTCAATCACGGATTTAAATACGGCGTGCAAAAAGAGCATCAGTCTTTATGTTAGTAGAAACCATGGGGTTTGGATAACCAGACGCATGCTCAAACGCGATTTTATATGACGACAGCAAACTGGCAGGCGGTTTAACCCGATATTTTCTCGATGTAGAGGATAACTTCCCCCACCTTGATGCCAAACTTGCTCATCTCTGTCTTGTTGAACAGGCGCTTATCATCGAGCAGAAACATCCAATCATCTAAGGTCACCTGATAGATCTCGTCATCAATTGGGATCTCGAGTTCATACTGCCAGAACAGCGCCGCCCCTCGGGTTTGGCCAAGGGCTGTGCCCACCACGTCTTGGGCGCGGCCTTGGTAGGAATCATCATCAAGCTTGGTAAGCTGCCAGGTGCGCTCGCTCTTCTCGCCGTCATCGAACACAAACCACTCCTGGATCTCGCCCTTATCGCCCTGCCAGCTAGCCAGCATATCCACCTCGAAGCGCCTTATCAGGGTGCCGGAGCGATCCAGCACTATGCCGTAGGCCTTTAGCTTACCGTCAAAAAAGCTGTCCAGATGCAGCTGTGGAGTGGTGTCGCTATAGTCCTCCAGAGAGGCGCTGCCACAGGCACTAAGCAGCAAGATAAGTAAGGAGGTCACAAATGCCAAAACGATATTTTTCATTGTCTTAATCCCAATAGGCCCTGTCTTAACTCAGGCTCTGAGGTGCGCTCAGATAACCAGATGGCCAGAAACGCCTCGCCGAAGGTGCGATCCTGGATCTGCCCAAGCGGCTTGTCACCAAAGTAGAAATAGCTGTCGCCTTGGCTGTTCACCCATAGGGTCAGGCTGTCGCCCTCGCGCACATCGGGCCAGAGTCCCTGGATATGCCGCTGCCAAGAGGTTATCTGCGTGTCTGAGTACCCTAGGTAACGCCATTGTTCTAGCGTGGCCTCGATAAGCTGATCGCTTTCGATATCTCGGTAGTAATTTATCTTCAGCGCCTTATCGGCACTCGCCTCATAGTCAGGCTGAGCGCTATACAGCTCGGCTCGATACAAGGTCCAAAACAGATACTGCATCTCGGCGCTACCTATCTTATGCAGCCTGTCGAGATCCGCGGCCTGAGCACTCAGGCTTAAGAGTAATAGCAATAGAACTTTGCCCATGACTCACCTCGCTTTCTTACCTAATACGCTTCTTACCTAATACGCTTCTTACCGAATGAGCTTCTTACCGAATGAGCTTGTTACCGAATGAGCTTGCTAGCTTGCGGCGCTGAAACCTTCCCCTGCCCCCAAACCAGCAAGGGTAAGAGCACTGCCCAGACTGGCGCCGCGATCAACCAAAAACTGATAACCGAGACTTGGGTCGTTAAGGCGCCCAGGCTCACGCCGGCCCAATAGCTACCCGCCCCACCAAGGGCGCCGATAAGCATCAGCCAGGGAAGGCTGAGCCCGGATAACAGACGCAAGCTGTGATTGAGGCTCATCAGGAAGATCACCCACAGCAGGGCTAGCCAGAGGGGAAATGCAGACTCGACACCACGAAAGACGCCGAGGGCGATGAGCACCCCATCCACCAGCAGCCCGAGCGGCAATAGCGCCATCAGCCTGAGATCCGCCTTCACAGAGGGGGACAGCAGACAATGCAGCACGATCAGCCCAGAGATGATGTAGCTGGCCGAGTTTGTTAACCAGGCCGCCGACCACCAGGCCAGCTGAAACAGGCCAAGATTAATAAGCCAGAACGCTTTCATCTTGACCACCAAAGTACCTGGGCTTACGGGCGACCAGATGATGGGTAGCGATCAGTCGCTCCTTAAATGCCCCTTCGCAATAGCAGAAGTAGAACAGCCAGAGACGCTTAAATTGCTCGTCATAGCCCATCGCCTCCAGTTCCGGCCAGGTCTGCTCGAACGCCTGACGCCAATCGTACAGGGTTCTGGCATAGTGCAGGCCGATATCCTCCAGATCGCAGATCACCATGTCGGTACGCTTGGCCAGCTGCTCACTCATCACGGCCACCGACGGCAGACAGCCACCGGGGAAAATATATTTCTGAATAAAATCGACGCCTTTACGGTACTTATCGTAGCGGCCATCGCTGATGGTGATCGCCTGCAGCAGCATCTTGCCATCATCTTTTAGCAGGCCCGAGCAGGTCTCGAAAAATGTTCCTAAATACTCGTGGCCAACCGCCTCTATCATCTCTATCGACACCAGCTTGTCGTACTGGCCTGTCAGGCGACGATAATCCTGCTTGAGCAGGGTTATCTGGTCACTAAGGCCCGCCTGCTCAATCCGCGTCTTGGCATATTGATACTGGGCATCGGATATGGTGGTTGTGGTGACGCGGCAGCCATAGTGCTGCGCCATATAGATGGCTAGTGCCCCCCAGCCAGTGCCTATCTCGACCACATGCTCGCCAGATTTTAGTTCAAGCTTTTCACAGATGGTTTGCAGCTTATTCTGCTGCGCCTGCGCGAGCGTCTGAGCACAGTCGCCGTAGAGGGCGCAGGAGTAGAGCATAGAGTCATCGAGAAAGCGCTCGTAGAGCTCGTTACCTATGTCGTAGTGGGCCAGGATGTTACGCTTGGCGCCCTGCTCTGTGTTGCGCTGACTTAGCCTTAGCAGCAGATGCTTGATGCGGGTGAGCCAGGCCATCTTCTGCTCCAGCGCGTCCAGCCGGGTTTGATTGCGGGCCATCACCTGAATCAGGCGGGTGAGATCCGGGCTGGTCCACTTGCCATCGAGAAAGGCTTCTGCGGCGCCTATGCTGCCGCCCTGGATAAGATCGCGATAGAAGCTGGGATCCAACACATTTATCTGGGCGCTTAGGCTTGCACTGCGCTCACCAAACTGCTGCTGTGTATCACCTTCGATGAGGGTGATAAAACCGCCTTTGAGCTGGCTCAAGAGGCGAATGACCAGGGCGCGATACTTCTGCATTGCGCCCAGTTCCACTGCCACAGCGCGAGGCCTTACACCATTTACTTGTTTGATTGTCTGTTCCATCTCTACCTCGCTAAATGAAATACCATCTGCATCTGGGTTGTCGCCATACTCTGCAGCTGTCGGCCTGCGCTAACTGCACCTCTAGCGTGACTGGCTACTGGTTTAACTCGCGCTATCGACATCTGGGTGCGCGATAAAGGGCACCCGCTTGAGAAACAGCTTAAGCGCCTGCCAGTAGATCCCTACCAGCATCTTCACCGTCATGGCGGGGATCCTGACCCAGGTACTCAGCAGATTACCCGGAGTGATCCCCTGCCTGTCGAGTGCCAGGGTGGCGTCGAAAACCTTAGCCTTCTGATGGTTCTCGATATGCACCAACGCCTTGGCCGCCGGCGGCGAAACTCGCCAATGATAGGTCATCTCCATCGCCATAAAGGGCGACACATGAAATGCCTTCTTGAGCTTCATTTCGCCCTCCAGGCTCAGCAGGTAGTAATGCCTCTGGTTCCAGGGCGTGTTACTCACCTCGGCCAACATATAGCGGCAAACCTGCTGCGCGTCGTAACAGAAGTAGAAGTTGATGGGGCTAAAATAGACCCCTAAGCAGCGGCACTGAGCCAGCATCACTACCCTGTTTTCTGTCTGCCAACTTCCACCGAGTGCGGCGACTTTCTGGGCAATACGCTGCTTAAGGCTGCCGGGTTCATTTTTTAGGTAATCTTTTTCATTAAAACGTATGGGGTTGAACCAACGCTGTCCAAACAGCCAGCTACGGGAGGTCACTGCTGATAGTTCGTCGAGGTCCAGCCCCATCATGTAGAGGCGATAGCCAAAGGCGTGTGGGATCTCGCCAAACCTGCGATGGCGTACCTGTCCGGTATAGATACCGCTATGCTCCACAGGCACTTTAGGCTCCTGCTGCGCTCTGCTCGCTTGAGAGACAGCAGATGTTTGGCGATTGACGCTCATAGGCTCATCCCGAAGCGCTTGGTCACATCCAGGGCGCTGCGCACCCCATCTTCATGGAAGCCGTTGTACCAGTAGGCACCAACAAAGTGAGTGTGGGACTTACCGCAGATCTCCAGGCGTCGCAGCTGGGCGCGGCAGCTGGCCTCGTTCAGCACCGGATGGTGATAGACGAAGCGGCGCAGTACCTTATCTTCGGCTATCTCCTCACTCTGATTCAGGGTGACGCAGAAGGTAGTATCGCTGTCGATCCCTTGGAGGATATTCATGTTGTAGGTGACACAGGCGGCGCGCTCGAGATTATCATCCAGCATATAGTTCCAGCTCGCCCAGGCCAGTGGCCGCTTAGGTAACAGACTGATGTCTGTGTGCAGCACCACCTCGTTACGGCTATAGGGAATGCCGCCCAGCACGGCTTGTTCATCGACCGTGGCGTCTCCTAACAGGGCGAGGGCCTGGTCCGAGTGACAGGCGAAGATCACCTCATCGAATACCTGGGTCTCGCCCCCTTGCAACACCAGCCTCACCTCACCCTCCTGGCGATAAACCCCCTCAATCTGGCTACCTAAATGTACCGGACAAGAGAGGCCGGCGAGGATCGCCTCAACATACTGACGGGAGCCGCCTGGCACCACATACCACTGGGGCCTGTCGCTGATGTTGAGCAGACCATGGTTGTAGAAGAAACGGATGAAGAACCTTAGCTCGAAGGCCTGCATCTCTTTCAGGCTGGTCGACCAGATGGCCGCCCCCATGGGCAGAATGTAGTGTTCGCTGAAAAAGCGAGAAAAACCGTGTTGCTGCAGAAATTCCCCCAGGGTCATCCCTTCCGGCACAGTATCCTGGCCGTAACACTCCTTGCAGAGGCGATTGAATCTTAGGATCTCACTCAGCAGACGCCAAAAACGGGGACGAAACAAATTACGCCGCTGGGCAAACAGGCTATTGAGGCCGTGGCCGTTGTACTCGAAACCCGTCTGGCGGTTGTGCACGCTAAAACTCATCTCGGTAGCCTGTCCCTCGATGCCGAGCAAGGCCAGCAGACGGTTGAAATTAGGATAGGTCCTGTCGTTGAACACGATAAAGCCGGTATCTATGGCATAGTCGCGCCCCTCATGGTGCACATCGACCGTGGCCGTGTGTCCACCCACATAATCGTTTTGCTCAAACAGGGTCACCTCATAATGCTTGTCCAGCAGGTAGGCGCAGGTCAGGCCCGAGATACCCGAGCCAATAATGGCAATTTTTTTCATGGAGACACCATCCTCATGGCGAGACGGCGCCAGAGCGAAAAAGGTAACAGTGAGAGGCTCTGCATCAACCAGATAAACAGGCGTGGGAAGCGAATGTCGCGCTTGCCCTTGGCGATGCCGCGCATTATGGTCGAGGCGGCCTCCTCGGCGCCGATCATCATGGGCATGGCAAAGGTGTTTCTATCCGTTAGCGGCGTCTGCACGAAGCCTGGATGCACCAAAGTGACCTCTATCTGATGCTTAGCCAGATCGATCGCCAGCACCTTGGCCAGGTAACTCAGCCCCGCCTTAGAGGCGCCGTAGGCTTCGGCTCGTGGCAGCGCCAAAAGCTGTGCGCTGGAACTGACCAACACCAGGCGACCACCAGGCTTCAAATTAGGTAACCAGGCCTGCAGGGCGTAGCCGATGGCGATAAGATTGATATTGATAATTTTGTCGAAACGCTTGGCATCAAAATTAAGCGCATCGTCGATATATTCGCAGTCGCCGGCGTTAAGGATAAGCAGATCAAGCGGCCCATGGTCGTCAGCGAGCGCAGGATAGCTATCGTACTGCATCAGATCGAAACACAGGGTGCTGATGTTAGGCTGCGCCTCTGTCAAATCATCTAGCTTTGTCTGGCTGCGACCGCAGGCCACTACCTGATGCCCGGCCTTGGCATAGCCAAGGGCGAGCTGCTTGCCTATTCCAGAGGTGGCACCCGTTATCATTAGTTTCATCCCTGCCTCCTAGTTCACGGCGCGGCGTTTGACCGCGCGGATAAGGCCACCGAGCAGCGGCAGCTGTTCATACAACATGGCGCCGACATCGAAATAATCCCTGTGATAGACAACCTTGTTGTCTTTGGCCTTCAGTCGAGAATGTCCCTCGACGACGATGGGCTGGCTGCCGTTAAGCTGCTTGTGCCTGAAGGTCATGGTCCAGTACACGGCGGCTTCACCTTGAAGCTCAAACACATGCTCGATAGTGAATTCACAGCTGATCACCTGGCGGTAGAGGCCCTGAAAGTAGCCCAGCAGGTTATCCAGCCCCTCGACGCGATGCAGAGGGTCGCAGAACACCACCTCGGGATGATAGATCTTGCGCAGCGCCTCCAGATTATCCGTACCCAGCTCGCGGTACACGGCAGTAAAGTTTTGTAACCACAGGGCGCTAGCCATCATCTTCGTCATCCTATTCCACCTTATAAAATGCCAGGGCCCTTTGGCGCGCCGCCTTATGGTCCACTATTGGCGCAGGGTAGATCTCAGCTTTGCCCTGACTCGCTAAATAGTCATGGGGGAAGTGGATCTGCTTGTCGGGCACCTCACTCAACTCTGGTAGATATTTACGGATGAAGTCACCCCGAGGATCAAACTTTTGGCTCTGGGTGATGGGGTTAAAGATCCTAAAATAGGGCTGGGCATCGCAGCCCGTGCTGGCGGCCCACTGCCAGCCGCCGTTGTTGGCACTGAAATCGCCATCTATCAGCCGCTGCATGAAGAAGCGCTCCCCCTTGTGCCAGTCCACCAGCAGGTGCTTGGTGAGAAAACTCGCCACTATCATGCGCAGGCGATTGTGCATCCAGCCGGTACGGCTCAGCTGTTTCATGGCCGCATCGACTATGGGATAACCGGTTCGCCCCTCGCACCAGGCCTGAAAGTGCGCCTCGTTATTGGGCCAGGGCAGCGACTCGTACTTGGGCTGAAAGCTTCTGCCCTTGATAAGCTCTGGATAGTGAAACAATAGATGTTTGTAAAAATCCCGCCAGATCAGCTCGTTGAGCCAGGTGAAGGCGCCGTGCTGTATGTCGTAGATCACCTCGGGATGACGCTGCACCAGTTGCAGCGCTAGCCAGCGCGAGCTAATCGCCCCTATGGCCAGATAAGGCGACAAGCCTGATGTCCCCTTGATGGCCGGAAAGTCGCGCCGCTCGCCATAATTGAGCAGCTTGTCTTGCCAGAAATGGGGCAACAACTGACTCATCACCTGCTCGCTGTCGGGCCAGCGGCTGGAATCCTCCAGGGGATAATCTAGGTTGATGCTTGATGATTGTAGTGTTGGCTGTTGGGGAAGCTGAGACGCTGCTTGAGCATCACCGATCGATTTTGCCGGCGCCGATTTGGCCGGCGTCGGCACACACTCTATGCCCTTCGCCGCCACACACTTGAGCCAGGCCTTCTTGAAAGGGGTAAAGACCTTAAACATCTCCCCCTGCTGGTTGAGCACGCTACCCGGCGGCAAGATGGTATCGTTTTGCCACAGGCGCAGATCTATCCCCGCCGTCATTACCTGTTTATCGCGCTCCTGCTCATCGAGCTCAGGCTCGCTGTTGGCCAGCAGCAGGTTGACACTATGGTCGCGGCAGTAGTCGCATAGGGCCCTCACCTGATCGCTAAAATCTGTGGCAGACAAGATGACCAGCTCGATTCCGTACTGGGATAACTCACCGGCCATCAGTTCGAGGTGACGACGAATGAGATCGGCTTTTATCGGCGCCATATCATGTTGCTGCCACTGGGTCGGGGTGGCGATAAAGATCGCCTGTTTCACCCCGAGCCGCACCGCCTCACACAGGGCGGGATTATCATGGAGACGGAAATCCCGTCTCAGCCACAAGAGTGCGCTCAATAGCCGTACCTCAATCTCAGCTCCTTGGGATGGGGGTTCAGATAGGCCTGCTGTAGCAGGTATTCGTTTGGAAACTCAATAAGATAATGTTTTATCAGGGTCAGCGGCACCAAGAGCGGCGACAGCCCCTCGCGATAGGCGGCGATCTCCTGGGTCAGCTCGCGGCGCTTATGCTCGTCAAGCTGTCGCTTAAAGTAGCCCTGCAGATGTTGCAGTGTGTTGGTATGACTGCGACGGGACGCCTTATGTTTAAGCGCCTGCATCAGCCCCGAGATATAACGCTCACTCTGCTCCTCTAGACCAATGTCGGCGCGGCCCAACAGACGGCCCAGCTCGCGATAGCTCTCGACATGGTGGCTCATCACCAGATACTTGTGGGCGCTATGGAACTGGATCAACTTGTGCCGGGTCAGCCCCTCAGCCTTGAGATCCAGCCACTTCTGATAGGTGAAGATGCGGGTGGTGAAGTTTTCGCGAATGATGGGGTCATTCAACCTACCATTCTCCTCACAGGGCAAGAGCGGATTAGCCTTCATCACCTGCTCGGCGAAGATGCCGACGCCGGTGGACTCAGAGCCCTTGCCGTGGTGATGATACACCTTGACCCGCTCCATGCCACAGCTTGGACTCTTGGCGCAGAACACGAAACCTGCCAGGTCCTGATAGTTCTGGGCGGCCTTGGCGCCGAAGTCTTTAAGGGCCTGGGTCACATCGCCGCTGCCGTCGGGGCGCGACACGGTAATGATGTTATCCCGCACTATCTGCCTGATGGTCGGGCGTGGCACCGGCAGGCCGATGGCCATCTCGGGACACACAGGTTTAAATTCGGCAAACTCCGCCAGCTGTTCCATACAGAAGCCCGATTTCTTGTGGCCTCTATCGAAACGCACCGGCTCGCCCATCACACAGGCACTGATGCCAATCTTTAATTTCTTCTTCATGGCGCCTCCAGTTGGCAGACTCGGATTAGTACTCGAATTAGTACTCGGACTAATAGATGAATCGTCCGATTGGGTTAAGCAGCTGGCTCATCCCTTGGGTGAAACGAATGGCGTCGCTCGATACCGTGAGACAGACACAGCCCTCCTCGGTCACCGGCTGATGGGTATGCTGACCGTCGAGCCAGATGAAATCGCCCTTGCGATACTCGCCCATCTCATCGGTGAAACTGCCCTGCAGCAGCAAGGTGATCTCGAACCCTTTGTGGGTGTGACAAGGCACGCTGCCACCCTTGTCTATGTGCAGCAGGCTCATCCTGAGATCGCCATCGTCCAGCGCCAGGCGCGAGCGGGATAGCTTGCCCATTCCCTGCCACTCTTTGAGGGCAATAGACTTAAGCGCCGTCGGTAGCGGAATGCGCTCACCGCCCACGGCAATCTCGGTAACGGTTTGCGGCAACTGCTGCGCATCGTCACGCTCCAGGGCCGTGATGGCGTTAATGCAATCAGCAAACTCGTCTGAGTCGCCGAACTGGTCGCAAGTATCAAAATCGTCTAAACCAGAGAAATCCTCTAAGCCAGCGGCCTGAGGCTCAACGCCAAAATGAGCTTCATTCTGGCTAGACTCGCCGAAGGCGTCGATGGCGGCCTGCTCGGTGAGAGCCTGTACGGCCAGTGCACACTGGTCGCAAAGCTCCACATGGATGGCCACCACGACGGATACGGATGCAGGCAAGGTACCTGCGACAAACTGCGCCAGTACGTCAGAGTTGGGATGGTGATTAATCATGCTGCTGGTCTCCCATCTGCTGCTTGAGTTTTGCCAGGGCGAGCCTGAGTCTGGATTTAATGGTGCCGATTGGTACGCCAAATTGCTGGGCCAGCTGCTCCTGGGAGAGCTCCTGATAATAGACGCCCTTAACCACGGCGCGCTGAACCTCCGGCAGACTGTCGACATAGGCCAGCATCTGCTTTTCCATCAGGTGGTCGGCGAAATGCAGCGTCTCCTCCTCACTCTGGGCCTGCGCCTGTTCCAACGGCCAGATGTCGTCGCCCAGGTTCATCTCGGCCTTGGCCTTGACGCGTCTGAGCATATCGAAGGCGGCGTTGCGCATCACGGTATAGACCCAAGTCGTGGCCGCGCCTTTGTCGCCGTCATAGAGATGCGCCTTGCGCCAGACGTTACTCATGGTCTCCTGCACCAACTCGTGTGCCTGAGCCTCGTTACCTAGCTGCTTGACGCCGAATCGTTTTATCTTGGGCGCAAAGAATTTAAACAGCAGGGTAAATGCCTGCTTGTCCCTTCCATCGGCAACCCGCACCAGCCAGGTCGACAGCTCGGCGGGCACCTGCGTCTCTGGATGACTCTTGATATTCGCACTCCCTTTATCCGGGGCGCCTGCGCTAACAAATGTCTGCATCTGTACTCACGTATGACCCTTACATAAAGGCCTATACGCAGGTGAGCGCGGCGAGGATCAATTAATTTTGTCCTGACCCAAAATGAATGTATCGAGAAATGATTTTGCCTGAGGAAAACTGCCAGGCAAGATGAATTTCTCCTTCTCATTCAAAGATAAAGGCAATATCTCTAAAAAGCGAGCGCAGACCCAATCCAGGCGATTAAATTCTGGTTGCGGGTAGAGTTCGGCCAATTGTGGATGCTTGGCAAACAGGGCGCTCAGGGCGAGTCCCAGATCGCCGCGCTTGGTACTGGCGGCAAGAGCCGGCCAGTGGTCGCGGTGATGACTGCGGGCCATCAAGAGCCCATCGCCACGCACATCGAAACTGTCCAGGCTCACCAGATGGCTAGCTCTGACATCGATCACCAGCAGGCCATCTTCACCGTGATGAAAATCGATTATCTGCACCTTAGTGCCCCAGTCGGGCACATTGAAGTCAAACGCCTTATCGTAGCGGGCGATCACAAAGCCCTTGCCTGTAGACTCGGCCGCCAAGGATTCTGAAACCAAGGATTCTGAAACCAAGGATTCTGAAACCAAGGATTCTGAAACCATGGCAAGATAGCGCTGCTCGAAGATCCTCAGGCGCTGCACGCCCCCCGGCAGCACAAACAGCGGCAGGGGAAAGACCGCCAGGGTCTGCTCCGCTAGCTTGGTGGGCTGCTGTTGCCGCGACTCTGTGTGACCCGCTTGCTGCGCCCCGGTAGCAGGGCTGGTTTCATGGGTGATCTTCATACTGACTTATACGACTCTTCTGCTTAAATGCTTTCCAACGCAGAAACCAAAGCGCAGTAACTTTGCTGCTTACGATATCTGCTTGACCTATAACTTGCATACGCAGCGCCGATGAGAATCGATCACCTAAGTACCAGATGGGATACGCAAGCGAAGGATTAATAAGGAGAGGAACTAATAAAGAGCGGAGTTAATAACAGGAGGCATGAAAAAGGCGACCCTTGGCCGCCTTCACTAATATTTCGTTCCACTCTCCTTTTTCAGAGAGCACTTTTCCCTACTCGCCCTACTTCCCTACTTGGCCTGTTTGGCCTGGTTTTGACGCTCAAGCACACTCGCCATAGACGGCACCACAGTCACGGGATCCAGTCGCATCTGGAACCAGTTGAGGCGCCAGTCAAGGTGCGGCCCGGTGGCGCGTCCGGTAGCGCCCACCTCGGCAACCGGCTGGCCCTGTTTGATTGTCTCACCCGGCTTCACATACAGCTTGCTCAGATGCAGGAAGCTGGAACTCACCCCATAGCCGTGATCGATAATCATAGTGCCGCCAGAATAAAACATGTCGGGTACCGAGAGGGTCACCACGCCATCGGCGGGCGCCACCACAACAGTGCCCGTCTTGGCGGCAACATCCACGCCATAGTGAGGATTGCCCGGCTTGCCGTTATAGACCCGCTGGCTGCCATACACGCCCGAAATGCGGCCGGTCAACGGCCAGATGAAGTCTTGAGCAAAGGCGGTCTGCCCCGAGAAGGTGGCTCTGGCCGCCTTGACCTGCTTGCTGTCTTTGGCCGCGCGCTCTAGGGCCTTAGGATCTGGCTTCATGATCTTCTTGGCGATGCCGTTGACCTTGTCTATCTTGTACTGTTTCTCGCTTATCTTGAGGGGCATAAGCTGGGTCAGGCCATCTGGGTAGACAAGTTTAAGCTCTTGATTCAGAGCAGCTTCCCGCTCGAAGCCGAAGGCAAACAGCCCCTCGGGGCTGACTTTTACCGGCTCGCCGTTGAGCCATACCTGGGTTCCCGCCTGAGCCTGGCCGCGGATCAGCGCGCCCTGCTCCATCTTGCCACTCAAGTTAACCTCGGCCTTAGCGCCCACGGCGCCACCAAGACAGAGTACAGCAACAACTAAGCGCAACAAGTTCAAATTCGACTCCTATCGATTCAGGCTAATAAAGGATTAAGGCTAACTAAAACGTCTGACACGCTGCTAAACGTGGCGCTCGCCTTTAGAGGCAATGGCACCCTTACCCACGCCTTCATAGGCGATAACCTTAAATTCGCTCTCTGGGTTTTCGCTCGCCAGGGTGGTAGCGATAAAGTCGGCCAGCAGCTCTACCGTGGTGTCGTGGGGGATTATCTCACAGCGCTTCTTAGGCATGGCCAGCTGGAAATCCCCCTGTGGCGCCACATAGTGGAAACCATAGTGGGTCTCATCGCTCACGCTTGTCTGCGGTGACAGGTCCAGCTCGTCCACCTCGACCAGGTCATCTTCACTGCCGAGATAGATATCTTTCCAGCGGCGGGCCCAATACTCGTCCCACTTAGGCGCGGCGATACCATTTTCAAACACGTTGATCGGGCTGCGATGACCGTGAGCGATGCGCTGGCAGTTACCATCGTGCTTCTTCAGGCCATGTGAATAGTGATAATAAGGCGTTTCGTGCAGCTCGTTACGTAACGTAAGAGCAATGCCCTGCACGTTGTCAGGTAGCACCTCTTTCAAGGCTTTTTGCAAGAAAGCGTTAACACTATCGAAATCGATAATTTCCGTTGGGATCAGGGCAAAGGCCTGGGCAGGACAGGCGAGATGAATATCCCCCTGTAGGCTGTTAAAGTCCATCCAGACACGATCGCCCTGCTGCTGCCATCTCACCTCGGCGCAGGCGGTGGGGATCAGCAGGCGGTGATCGGCCACATCGTCAATGGTGTTCTTGATAGTGCGTTTCACCTTGGCAAAATCCAGCACCATGTTCTGATCGTCCAGGCCACCATCGAGCAGCACATCGACGATCCAACTTTCTCCCACCATGCCACGGATAGGACACAGGTAAGAAAAATCGATTACGGTTAAATCTCTAACAAAAAGTTGCATTTACGCTCCGTCGGCAGAAAAACAGTCCACCTTAATTGATCCCATCGGCATACGGCCGGAGGACACTCTAGTTTCAACAGATAATTTCAACTCATCTGCGATATTTTAGCAAGTCGCACAGGGCCTAAGCGTTCGCCGCCTGACCATTACAGCTTATTTAAAGCATCATAAACGAAAAAAGCGTCTAACACAGACGCTTTTTTCTGGCGCTGAATAGCCAGCTAATGGGTTATTGACCGCCCTTGAGGCGACGATCCAGCTGATCTTTCAGGTTAGCCGGCACCCCTTTGATCAAGATAGAATCTGAGATGGGGTCATAGATCACCCGCTCGCCCAGATGCTGACCGTCGAAGCTGATGGTCACGCCACCGCCGGTACCGGAGAACTTTTTCAGCTGACGCAGGGTCGGCTTGTCGCCGGGAAACTCCTCTTCCAGCTCATAGTCGCCACCCTGAGCGAAATCGTAGAAGGAGTCCATGCCCGCATCGGCCAGTTCATCGGCCAAGTCTTTTAGCTGAATGTCGGCGCCGCTATCGACCCGCTCAGTGCAGTACTCGAACACCTTCTCGCGGCACTGCTGGCGCTCATCTTTGGTCAGCTCGCTGCTGGCCACGAAATCTTCTACCGCGTTCATCAGCGACTTGTTTTGCGCCTTGGTGTTTACCCCTTCGACACAGCCCATGAAATCGAGGAAGAAATCGGCCACCTTACGTCCGGCGCGGCCGCGCACGAAGGAGATATACTTGAGCGAGTCCGGATCGGCCTGCCATTCGGTCAGATCGATACGGGCTGCCAGCTGCACATTGTTGAGATCCAGGTGCGTGTTTTGCGACAGCTCCATATCGTCCAGAACCGTCATCGACGACTTGGCGTTGAGCAGAGAGACAAACAGGTAGTCGCTGGTCATATAGGTATAACAGGCCAGCAGCAGGAAGCCGCCCTGGCTGAAGTCATACTTGGCGAGCTCTTCCTGCAGCAGCTTACCTGCCATGCCGGAAAACTCGACAAACCCAAGCTCGCCACCCAGATACTGGCTCAGGGCCTCTTTAAACTGTGGGTTGGCTTCACCATCTTCGCCGTGGGTACCAAAATGACCAAACCCCTTACCCGACTTACTGGTGTAGGTTTGATGCAGCTCTTCGAGCATGGCTTCGACGGCTTGACTATTTAGTAGCGGTTGTGGACGCAATCTACAGCTGAGCTGGCCTTCGCCATCTTGGGATATCGCGTGAATAATTGCTTGTTCGACGTTAATACTCATAAGCCTCGATAGTGATGTTGGTAGAAATCCGTTATTATATGCCGCTATTTCAAATTAAAGTGAAAAAATTTTTAAATATGGCTATCCAATCTAAATATTCAAACGCCCAGGTCGAAGCCGTTATCGCCGAGATCCTGGCAGTACTCGACAAGCACCAGGCGCCGACCGACCTCAGCCTCATGGTACTGGGCAACTGTGTCACAGATCTGCTGCTACGCAAGGTGCCTGAAGCGGCACGCGAACAAGTGGCCGAGCAGTTTGCCAAGGCCCTGACCCAGTCGGTAAAAAGCTAACACTAACGGCTAAAAAAGCGGTTTTTGTTCGCAAAAAACTGGCCAATCCGCCTTAAAAAAAATTAAGATAGACAAGTATTTCAACAAATAACGGATCCCTATGATCGAGCGTAAAAAAGAGATGGGCCGTGATCGTGTGTCACGCTTAGTCAGTTGGGGGCATTGGTTTGCCTTCTTCAACGGCTTCTTGGCGATGATAGTCGGCGTCCGTTATATTGAAACCGTCGGCGCGCCCGAGTCTTGGATTGGCTGGGGCTATCTGGGCATCAGCACCCTGGGCCACTTTAGCTTCCTCGCCTTCATCGTCTATCTGGTGGTGCTGTTTCCCATCACCCTACTGCTGCCCTACTCCAAGATACTACGCGGGCTCGCGGCCTTTGCCGCCACCCTTGGCCTGTGTATCTTGTTGTATGACACCCTGATTTACGACGACTATGGTCTGCACCTTAGTCCATTTGTGTTCGACATCGCCTGGGCCGATCTCAATGCCCTGCTGCAAGGCACCTCTTATATCGTCACGCCGCTGGGGATCATCATCCTGGAGCTGACCGCCGCCAACTACCTGTGGAAACGCATAGAAAAGATCCGCAAGTCTAACTACGGCCCTAAGGTGGTGTTGGTTATCGGCCTCTGTTTCGTCAGCAGCCACCTGATTCATATCTGGGCCGACGCCGCCGATATCACAGAGATCACCCGCCTGGATGACGCCTATCCGCTCTCCTATCCTGCCACCGCGCGCTCCTTCATGGAGAGCCACGGCATAGAGAAAAGCAGCAAGGCACAAGACCTGAGCAAGCTACAACCGAGTCTCAACTACCCTATATCGCCGCTGCAGTGTAGCGCCGACCCAGAGCTTAACATCTTGATGATCGCCATCGATGGCTTCAGGGCCGATCTGGTGGACAAAGAGACCATGCCGTTCCTGTACGAATACGGCAAACACAACCATGAATTTAAGCAGCACCTGAGTGGCGGCAATATGCACAACAGCGGCATGTTCTCCCTGCTCTATGGCCTGCAGGGTAGCTATATTGCCGCCAGCGATCTCAGCTATCGCTCGCCTGTGTTCACCCAGGAGCTGGCCAAACAGGGCTACACCCTGGCGCGTTTCGCCCCTGAAACCAGCAATATCGAGCCACAGGCCATCTATCAGGATATAACCTCGCACATTCAGCCGCTCACCAACGGCGTGGCCGATGCCGATATTCAATCTATCGACAGCTTTAACCAGTGGCGAATGCAGCAGGACAAACCTTGGTTTGCCCTGCTCAACCTGCAGAGCCCCGACAGTTACGACACCCCAATTGGTTTCTTGGGTATCGAGACGGTGAAGCCGAGCACACCGCTCAAGCCGGCGCAGAAGGTGCTGTTCAACCAATATCGTCAGTCGCTCAACTTTGTCGATAAGCAGCTGCAAAAGCTTATCGAGCGCCTACCGGCCAGCACCTTCGTGATGGTCACCGGCGTGTCGGGCAAGGTGTTTACCGGCGACAACGACAACCAGCGTGGCAACCTGTCTCCGGCCAACGTGCATGTGCCTTTGATCATCCACTGGCCCGGTATGGAGTATGACAAGACGGTCACCTACCCCAGCAGCCACTACGGCGTGGTGCCGACCCTGATGACTCAGCTGCTCGACTGCACCAATAAGCCGAGCGACTACAGCGCCGGGCGCAACATACTGCAGCCCCAAAGCGAGAACTGGACCTATATCGGCGACAATCTGGTGTTTGGCATCTATCAGGAAGATGAGATCACTGTGATCGATAGACACGGCAAGTATCGTATCTATAACCGTGACTATAGCCAGCGTCTGCGCAACAAGAAGATCAGCGCGCCCGAGCTGATCCAGGTGATGCGCGAAGGACGACGCTTCTACAATCATTAAGCCCTGAGTCACTGAACATTAGATCGCTATGCGCCAACGACTTAGGTTGAGTCGCCAGCGACTATAAACTAGCCAGTCGATCGGGCTCAACCGCCGAAACACTTGCACAGGGGCAAACGACTTGATAAAGTTCAGCCTGTTCGAAGCAGACCCCAAGTCTTTGCTGCTTTGGATAAAATCGGTATGTAGCGCAGCCCGGTAGCGCACTGTCATGGGGTGTCAGGGGTCGGAGGTTCGAATCCTCTCATACCGACCAAATACTAGAAAAGCCAGCTGAGAAGCTGGCTTTTTGCTGTCTGGGATTTGATAGCGTATCAAAGTAACTAAAGGCTCTTTGCGCTAGCCCCTAGTGATCAAAGCACAAGATAATTGTCACACATAAAAAACCGAGACAGTGAACGTGATGTCATTGTCTCGGCTTATGGGATTGGGTCGGATTGGAAAGATTTCGGAGTTAGATATTTACTGCCTTTGCTTGAGGCTGTTTAATCTCTTCTAATTCTTTAAAAGCCCAAACAGCACCAACATTATCACATCTCATCTCAAACTTGGTTCTACTATCAGTTTTAAAAAAATTAACACCATAATCTTTTAGTACAATAAAACATCTATCACGATAGGGGTTATTTATATGTCCAAGAAGATATGATTGATATAGTAATAGCCAATATTCATCCTTCTTAATATCCAAATCATTTGAGATATCTACTACAAATTGCCTTATATTCTCATTATCAGGGCAAATATCTTGCAAAATGGTGATAGCAACACAGTCCTTAGTTTCCAAAACTCTATCAACTATTTCTTGGGTTGGCTCAATATTATGCTCTCTAAAGATATGAAGTGGCCACGCCATCCCATCTGATCTTTTATGGAGCGCATTTTCTTCAATGATCATCTGAAACTTATCAACGTAATGCTGAGCCTCTAAGTTTCCTCTGCCCAGCAAAATAGATAAATATGGAATAAGAATTGGATAATGAAATGACAAACTTAATCACACTACCATCTTTATGTGATTGGCTTAAAAAAACTGCCTTATTGATAATATTTATAGCTTCTTTAGCACCTATCAGAACTAGGTCTCCATCTGCATTATATCGGTCAATACACAAGCTATTCAATTCTACAATCCAATCATCAGTTGATGCTATTGGCAACTCAATAATAGTTGTCTTTCTCAAGTTCAAACTCAATCGATACTCAGCTAACAACTCCGACAATTTTATAATAAATTCATCAGCCTGCTCTTTGGTTGAACAGTAACAACAAAAATCATCTACATATCGTTCATGTTCAAAACCAAGGTCATGTAACCTACTATCAACTCTCGCAAGTATAATTTCTAAATATATTGAGGAAGTAGCGGGACCTATCGGCATCCCATTGGTTTCACATCTTTTAGTTGTTCTTAAAAATTTGTCAAACTGATTAAACCATTCATTTTCACCTCTATTGTTTTTTGCAAACTCATATCCTTTAATTGCCCAAGGTATACTATGAGAGTAAATACTATCGAAACAACTCGCGATATCTGCATTTACAATGTATTTCTTTCCAAATGTTATGTCATTAAACTTCCTATCTTTAACAATCGGATCATCATAATTCATGACAACAATTCGCTTATCTACTTCATAGAATTCAGGTCTAACTCTACTAATAGTATTAGCAGAAATATACTCAATATCTTGCCAGTTTTCGTAAATATGTTTGCAAAGCTGCGCATGGGCAACAGGATGAACAAGAGAAAGAACTCTAGGTATATTGTTATAACGCGTTGACTTGTACTCAACAGGAGCAAATCCTGTATTTTTTCTTTTGTTGTTAATCCCATCTGATAATAGTCTTAAACATACTTCAGGTGTTAAAGATGAAGTTGTAAAGCAATCAGGTAACTCGCCTATAGCCTGTTTTTGATTTGGAAAATAGTTAAAGCGAGATAATGCTCTAAAAACACGATATTTTTAGTTCATCCTCATCCGTAATATTGAGTAAATCTTTAACCTTCATATACTAGCCCCCCATAGTTCACAAACACCTAGCATCACCATACGAGCTATATTAAAAAACCTTAAGAGTTAACGGCAGATGAAATCCCGCAGTCTTACATAAACATCTTTTACATCTGGCATTACCCGATGTTGAATTAGCTCATCATCACTATAAAACTCATCTTTAGGTGGTTTATGCATAAAAAGCATATCCATAAAATTAGTTACATGAGTTTGTATCAATTCTTGTGCAGTTTGAACCATATCAGCGCTCAGCTCATCGGCTAGCTCAAGTTTGGCTATCTCTTCACACAAATCGAAGAATGGCTCTACCCGAGGATCAACTGTGACAAGTGAGCTTCTAAATCCACTAGGAGTTTGTCTAAGCATAACAAGCTGTGCCCTAAACAACCCTTTAAGAGTAGATTGGGCTTGCTTAGTTGCTTGGATAAGCTTAATAACATTCCCCCCAATAGAGATCTCGCTTATCCGTGGCAGTGCTATGAAAGCGATTGCTAACAACCATGTGATAATGTTCCACGTTAAAAAATCAGAACTGGTTATTAGACTCACTGAAAGTAGCCAGTAGCCATAATACATGGAAGCCAAAACAACTATAATTGCTAATATTTCTCGCCAGAGGTTTAAATATCTTTTCTTTGATTTAGACACGCTTTACTTCCGTATTCTGTACTGATGCTCACTAAGTTGAGTTCCGCTATGGTTCAAGAAACAGGGGTAAAATTCAGCCCCGCCGTAACCACCATAGCTATTCTTTGCATTGATTCTTAGTTGGAGTACGCGACGTGCCCCAGTGTCATCCTGCACCCAATCAAAATGGTGACCAAGTACCTTAATTGACTCTGGATCTTTAAATCCCCCAATTAATGTTAACGTCGTAATGCATTGCTCGACCAATTGATCGACGCTCAAATCATTGTCACTACTATTCATTTTCACGGGAGGAGTTACTGTGATCTCTTGCGCATCTTCTGCGCAAGGATCTTGGCTGTAAGTTTCAACCCCGTCTATGGTGCATTTATAAACTGCAGCATGAAGGTTGAAGCTAGCCATAATCAATGTGATAAACATCCATTTATGCATTCTTAACATCCTATGTCGAACTAACCTATTGAGTTTATCGCCAATATAGCCAAGTAAAAATCCACCTGCATAGCAGGTGGCTTTGCTTTTGAGGCACCCTATAAGGGTGCCTTTGGATGTTATGAAAGCTCAAGTTGTTGCTGACGTTCTGCATCTTCTTTAGCTTTTCTATCCTGATGCTTTACGTATCTTCTAATTATCTCTTCGTTGGCACCAACTGAATCTACAAAATATCCTCTCTGCCAGAAATGGTTACCCCATAACTTCTTCTTTCGTAAGTATGGAAATTTATTAAATAACCTTATCGCCGTACGACCTTTCAAAGTCCCCATTAGCTCTGAAACACTCAAGCTTGGAGGAGTTCTTACCACA